>CAYGHG010000005.1:0-48258 GCA_964349515.1 uncultured Spirochaetia bacterium | reverse complement strand
TTAATTTAGGAAACGCAATAATAAGCGCGACGGGAGTGGCAACTGAGATATTAATACAGCAGCCTTCGGCACTGATTGCTTCGCTTTATGCATCACCGCTGCAGGTAAGCACAGGCAGCGCGGTAACTGTTATCATGTCTGTTACAAATACGGGAAGCGCCGCGGCTTACGGAGTTTCAGGCGTTACGCCCACGGTATCTGCAGGCACGGGAACATTTATGCTTGCTACATCGCCTGAAAGCGTTGTGATAGCAGGCGGCGCGTCGGCAAATCTTACCTGGATATATAATACACTGACGCCGGGTAATGCGGTATTTACGTCATCGGCATTTGGATATGATCTCAATACGGATTTATACAAAGTGAGCGTGCAGACGGCTGCTCAAAATATAGTTATTCAGACGCCTGCGCAGCTTTCTGCGGCAATCAGCATAACTCCGGAAATAGCCGGCGTTACATACATGATAACCGTTGTAATGACGGTTTCAAATGACGGGCAGGCAGAGGCTGTAAACGTGGCTCCTGCGGAATTCAGACTGATAGAAAATATAGCGGGAAGAGTGGGCTTGTCAGTTGCTCAGACGCCTGCTGCAGCAGACATATTGGGCAACTCTGCGGCTGCATTTACATGGGTGTATCAGGCTGTTAACCAGGGCACAATAATGTTTACAGCCCGGGCTTCAGGATTTGACGGGAATTCAGGCGCTGTAGTTAATTCTGCAGAGACACAGAGCAGGAATCTGCCGATAGTGCCGAATACACCTGTGATGTACAGCTATATGGCCGTTTATCCCAATACAGTCAATACGAACCAGAGGTATACAGTGGTGCTGACTGTGAGCAACCAAGGCATAGTTAATGCGCCAAGTGTGACTCCGCCTTCGCTGCTTCCTGTTCTTGGCAGCACGCAGCAGGGGGATGTAACGCCGTTGACTGCAGACATAGCGCCGGGAGATTTTGCCAGATTTACATGGATATATCTTTCCAATTCTGTTACGACAGGAAACGCCGTTATAGACGGGCTTGCGACAAGCGGTGCGTGGATGAGCACGCCGTTAAGCGACGGCACAACCAACAGGATAACGGTTGTGGGCCTGCCTTCGCTTGCAAATGAAATAATACTGATGCCTGCTACTGTAAGCGCGGGGCAGAACGTTACTGTTGTCATGTCAGTTACAAATACAGGCTTTAGCGCCGCTGAAAGCGTAAAACCGGGCGCGCTTGTAAAACTCGGTACTTCAACATATTCGGTTGAGTCCGGGCCGCTGCCTGTGACATATACTATAGGGGCAGGCGCATCAGAATATTACAGATGGGTTATTAAGGCGCTGACTGCCGGAACACTAGGTATCAACTCGTATTCTGAAGGTTACGCGCAGTACAGTAAGATTACGATAACCGCGGAAGTTGACGACAGCAATGAAGTAACAGTCCAGACGCCGGCATCTTTGGCTGCGTCAATCAGCGTGCCTGCGTACAGAAATATCGGGCAGTGGATTACCGTTCTGATGACAGTTACAAATAACGGACAGGCAGCGGCGAACAACATAGCGCTGCCGACCGTGCTGACAGTTGAAGGTACCGGCGGAGCGGTCAGGATAAACGGGCCGCTCGGGCTGCCTGCGAATATAGCCGGAGGCGCCTCGGCTGTATTTACATGGACTTATTCTGCGGCCGGTTCAGGCTCGGTTGTGTTTAAGGGCACGGCTTCAGCGACAGACACAAACAGCCAGATTACAGTGAATTTAAATGAGGCGGCAAGCAATGCGCTTAATATCCAGACGCCGGCGTCTCTCAGCGCGTCTGTTTCGGCGATTCCTGCAACGGCCGGCACCGGTTATCCTATAACGGTTGTGGTAAACGTCACCAATACCGGCATGGCCGGCGCAAATAATGTAAGAGTCATTGAAATAGACGATGCTCAGGTGGCGGGAGGAAACGCTGATTGGGTATCCGGCGCTATTCCGTCCGCGCCTGCGAATATAGCAGGCGGTTCATCGGCTGCTTTTACCTGGGTTTTTGCTGCCGATACGACAGGCACCATAAACTTCACGGCTCGCGCGGCCGGTATTGATTCAAACACGCTGCTGGGAGTTACGAGCACGGCCGCCGTTTCAAATAATGTTGCCATTGTTGACGCGGCTTTCTTAAGCGCCGCAGTCTCTGCCTCGCCTGCTTTTGCGAGCGTAGGACAGACAGTCACTATAATAGTTACCGTGACAAATACCGGTATGGGAGATGCATCAAATGTTACTGCCGCAATAAACTCATTAAGCGGCACAGGCAATATGGCCTTCTCTTCAGGCCCTGTGCCGGCAGCGCCGCAGGCCATAAACGGCGGCGGCTCAAATTCCGCGGCATTTACTTATATTTACACCGCTTCAACTGCGGGTATTGTTAACATTAATGCTTCGGCTTCAGGGACAGATGTTGCGCTTGGTACCACGATAAATTCACTGCCGTCGGTTTCCAATACGGTTACAATAGAAACAGTTCCTGTGCTTGTTTCTTCGCTTGCCGCATATCCTGCAGCCGTAAACACGGCTCAGACCATAACGCTTGTCATGAGTGTTACAAATAACGGCACTGCGGATGCCCTTGCGGTTACCCCGGTACTTCCTGTAATGACGGGAGTTCAGGCTGTGCTTATTGACTCTCCCGCACCGCAGGCTATAGCAGGGGGCGCAGAGGCCTTCTTCACATGGACTTATACAGCGGCTTCCGCCGGGTCAGTTGTATTTAATTCGCAGGTACAGGGGCAGGATGAAAATTCCTTAGCAACAGTAAGTTCGGCAGTTGTGCTGAGTAATTCTGTTACCATACAGAGGCCTGCTCAGTTGACAGCTTCAATCAGCGCTTACCCGCAGGCGGTAGGGGTAAACGCGACCATAACGGTTGTGATGTCTGTTACCAACACGGGTGATGCGGCCGCGGCAGGCGTTTCGCCGCAGGGCTTTGCAATTGACCACCTGGCTTCATATATATATGTATCCGGGCCGATCCCTGTTTCTGACAACATACCGGGAGGCGCGTCAGCATACTTTACATGGGCGTATCAGCCTACGACACTTGGTTCGGCGGTTTTTAGGGCTTCTGCGGCAGGCACGGACGCAAACACGCTTGCTGCCGTAAACTCGGCCGAAGCCCAGAGCAATGTGGTTAATGTATTTAATACTACGCCGCAGATTGAAAGCTGGATAACAGTCAGCCCGAACACAGTGAATACAAACCAGACGTATACTGTAATAATGGGTGTCAGCAATGTGGGCATAGTTGCCGCGCCTAATACTGTTCCTGACCCGATTGCAGGCGCTGTCGGAGTGCTGCTAAACGCAGGGCCTGTTCCTGCAACTGCCGACATACCTGTGGGCGGATATCAGGAGTACACCTGGATTTACAGCGCGCCTGCGGCTGCTGTTAATTCCACGATAACAGGCATTGCTAGAAGCGGAGGGCTTTATCCGAGCCAGCAAAGAACAAGCCCGGGAGCAAATGACATAAATGTAATTTCCGTGTCTTCTCTCACGGCCGCTATAACAGTATCTCCGGCGCAGGTCAGCACGGGGCAGCGTATAACGGTGGTAATGAATGTGCAGAACGCGGCAGGAACCTCTGATGCTAAAAACACCATACCCGCACAGCTTGTCAAACTTGGCACAGGAACCGCGGTTTATGTGTCAGGCCCTGAGCCGGTGTCATATACAATACAGAGCGGCACAAGTGTTAACTATACATGGGTTTATGAGTCTTCCGGGCCGGGGAGTATAGGGTATAACAATTATGTGACCGCCTATGCTCAGTACAGTAACGTAACTGTTACTTCGGCTTCGGTTAACAGCAATTATACGGTAATACAACAGCCCGCTGTTCTTACAGCGGTTATGTATGCGCCTGCAACTGTAAATCTGGGTGAGGAATTCACTGTAAGAATAGTAGTTACAAATACGGGCGGCGCAGAGGCTGAAAATGTGGCTGTCACAAACGCACTTTTCCTGTCGGGTACAGGCGGCGCTGTGGCAGTATCAGGGCCCCTGCCTGTAAGCGCGGATATTGCGGCAGGCACTTCTGCGGTTTACGAGTGGGTATTTGAAGCCACAGGCACAGGATCGATTGCGCTTCAGGGTGGAGCTTCAGGCAGGGATGCAAACAGCCTGCTTGATGTCAACAGTGCTGTTGTAACCAGCCCTGTAATAACCATACAGACTCCAGCTTCTTTAAGCCTTAATATTTCCACGCTGCCTTCCGTGACAGGCACGGGTTATCCGCTGACTGTGATTGCGGTTGTGACAAACAACGGCCAGGCAGGCGCCTCAGCAGTCAGGGTTCCTGACCTTGATGATGAAGAGGTAACAGCAGGTACAGATGCGGTTTATGTATCAGGCCCTGTTCCGGTGTCAGCCGCAGGGCTTGCAGGCGGTGCATCAGCTTCATTTACATGGATATATACTGCCAGCACGACAGGAACCCTAAGATTTACTGCAACAGCCGAGGGTACTGATAATAATTCCGGCACACTCAGATTCAGCAATACTGCTGCCGGTAATAATGTTGAGATCAGAAACTCCGCATTCCTGACTTCGGCTGTATCTCTTTACCCGGCTGTAGCCAGCATAGGACAGCAGATAACGGCAATAATGACGGTTACAAATGTAGGACAGGGTGATGTTCAGTGGGTTGAAGCTGTTAACTTTACTCAGGCAGGTACTGCCGTATTTGCAAACATCAGCGGTCCTGTGCCGCAGTATCAGTCTATACTTGGCGGCGGTTCCAATGAAGGATTCATTACATGGATATTTACTGCTACGACTGAAGGCGTTAAATCAGTCAGCGCTTCGGCACGCGGATTTGACATGAACCTGGGTAACACTATTAACTCGGCTTATTCGGGATCTGCTGTCATAACAGTACAGTCTGCCGTCAATCTTACGGCTTCTTTGAGCGCTCTTCCTGGAAAAGTAAGCGAAGGACAGACTGTAACGGCTGTGATGACGGTAAATAACACCGGCGTTGCAGGCGCTGTGAATGTAACATCAGTAGAACCCACAAAAGAAAGCGGAACAGGTTCGCTTGCGCTTCTAACTTCGCCTCTGCCTGCATATATAGCGGGAGGCTCGTCGGCTGCGTTCACATGGACTTATGAGGCAACTGCAGCAGGAAACGTAATACTTACATCTTCTGCTTATGGCGAGGATGAAAACAGTACATTCATAAAGACAAGCGCAAAAGCAACAGCCCCTGCGGTACTCATACAGAGCCCTGCGGCTCTTACGGCGTCAATTACCGCTGCGCCTGCCATTGCGGGCGTGGGCGACACAATAACAGTTATTATGGCAGTAAACAATGCGGGGCAGGCAACAGCCGTAGATGTTGTGCCTGATCCTGCGGGGCTCTCTGTAACAGGCAGCAGCGCCTCGCTTACCATAGCGCTTCTTAGCGGGCCTCAGCCGGTGTCGGCTACAGTCGCAGGCGGCGCAACATCATACTTTACATGGACATACAGTGCCGCACAGACAGGCAATCTCATCTTCAGCGGTGCGGCACTCGGTGATGATGAAAACAGCCTGCTCAGCGCTGACAGCGGTATTGCGTCTTCAAACACGGTTCTTGTTCAGCCGAATACACCGGTTCTGTTAAGCCACATAAATGCGTTCCCAAGGGTGCTTTCAGTCAACCAGCGATATACTGTTGTTATGACAGTTTCAAATACGGGCATAGTCACCGCGCCTTCTGTGGCTTATGACACGCTATATACCGAGATACCTTCCGGAGTGCTTGTCAATCCTGCACCTGCGACTGCCAATATACCTTCCGGCGGGGTGCACAGGTTTACATGGATTTATCAGACTCTCTCAACCACGGGCACGGGCGTAATCACGGGGCTTGCGAGAAGCGGCATATACGCAAGCGATGACATATCAAGCGGTGATACAAATACAATGACGGTTTATTCCGCTCCGATACTCTCGCAGGTAATCAGCGTATCGCCTGCTGTTGTAAGTACGGGCCAGAACTTTACCATTGTGATGTCGGCTTCAAACAACGGCGAGTCTGCCGCGGAAGGAATGAAACCCAATGCATTTATCAAACTCGGTACAGGCACATATCAGATAGTGTCAGGCCCCGAACCTGTAAGCGCCACAGCGCTGACCGGTGAAACTGTAAACTATACATGGGTTTATAAGGCGATGTCGGCCGGCAATCTCGGCGTCAACGGTAATGTAACCGCATATAACTACTACAGCAAGGCTACTGTTACAAGTGCTGCGGCAAACAGCAATCTTATCAATGTGGTAAGCCCTGCAGAGCTGACTGCTTCGCTTCACGCGCCTGCGCTGCTTAACCTTAACGATGTATTTGAAGTAATAATGACGGTAACAAATACCGGTTCTGCTGTAGCGCAGAATGTACTGCCGTCGTTCCTTTCAATTAACGGCCTTGGCGGAGCAATATTGGCAGGGCCAATGCCCGCGGCACAGAACATACCCGGCGGCGCTGCAAGGGTATTTACATTCACCTATCAGGCGGCAGGCACGGGGACTCTTGACTTCCGCGGAAGCGCAGAGGGAACAGATGAAAACAGCCAGCAGCCGGTTACAAGCAATGAAGCCGTAAGCAACAATGTTTCCATAAACAGGCCGGCTGCGCTTGAGATTAATCTTTCTATGACGCAGCCTTCGACAGTCGGCACGGGCCAGTACATAACCCTGATACTCAGCGTAACGAATACAGGCGATACTGCTGCGCTAAACACTGATCCTGCGGCTATGCTGACAGAAGGCACAGCAGTTGTTAACCACATAAGCGGGCCTGTACCCGCATCTGCAGGTACTTTGAACGGCGGCGCTTCGGCGAGGTTTACATGGATATATCAGTCAGTATCTTCCGGGTACATGACCTTCAGTTCTTCGGCCTCGGCGGTTGACGCGTTAAGTGCGGCTGTTGTACCTGTGTCGCCGGTTGAAGACGCGGCATATCTGACGGTTGAAGACGCGGCATCGCTTAACATATCTTCCTTTATAATACAGCCGGCTGCGGCAAGCATAGGCCAGAACATAACCGTGATAGCGACTGTAAATAACGACGGAACCGGAGACGCAAGTAATATTACGCCTTCATTAATAGCAAAGACCGGTACTGCGGATTTGAGTTATATACTCGGTCCAAACCCGGCGTCTATAGCCTCTCTGCCTGCGGGTTCCAACGGGACATTCACATGGCGTTATACGGCTGCTTCTGCCGGTACAGCATACTTTACAATTTCAGCTTCGGGCTGGGATGATACAAGATCAGTTGCAATCAGCGCGGCTCAGTCTCAGTCAAATGTACTGACAGTACAGCAGCCTGCGGCGCTTACTGCCGGTTCTTTCGCAGTGCCTGCCCAGGCGAGTGTGGGACAGGTGATTACAGTAGTGGTATCAGTTACAAACTCGGGCGGCGCGGAAGCTGAATATGCTTACGGAGTAACTACTGTGGCAACAGGCGTGGGCAGCGCGGTATATGACGGCAATCTGTGGCCGGTTCCGGCAAACATTCCTGCGGGCGGTACAGAGCACTTTACATGGACCTTCTCGGCAGCTTCGGCGGGTGCCGTTACTCTTAACAGCGAAATCAGGGCATATGACATAAACAGCAAAGTGACAAGAACTGCCGTAGTTTCAACAAACGTACTGATACAGGCTCCTGCGGCACTTACCGCGGCAATCACCGCACAGCCTTCCATTACGGGAGTGGATTCAATCGTGACAGTAAGAATGACCGTTAATAATATCGGACAGGCCGCGGCGTCGGGTGTGGCTCCTGTTGGTTTTGAAGCATACGGAGATGCAGCGTACCTTCCTGTGAGCGGGCCGGTGCCTGTGAGTGCAAATATTGCCGGCGGCGCTTTTGCAGTATTTACCTGGACTTATTCAATGACTTCGACAGGCACGCTTAATTTCAGCTCAATTGCATCGGGCTCGGATTTCAACACAGCAGATGCTGCTGAAAGCGCGTACGCTTTCAGCAATACTGTATTTGTAAGGCCTAATACGCCGGTGCTTACGAGCTATGTTAAAGTCTCGCCGCAGGCGCTTTCAATAAACCAGAGATTCACCGTGACATTGACCGTGAGCAATGAAGGAATAGTAAACGCACCTGCGGTAACCCCGTCAGCGCCCGTGTTCACGCTGCCTGTGTCTGCGGTATCAGGCTCTGCGCCTGCTTTCGCGGACATACCGGCTTTTGGCTTCACTGTATTCACATGGGTTTATCAGACAACCGCTGTTACAGGAGGCGGCATTGCCGGCGCTGACGCGTCAAGCGGCATTTATAATTCGGATGATTTAAGCGGCGGCGTGGATAATGCGTTCACGGTTTACGGGCCGCCTTCTTTGAGCGCTAATACCATGCAGATAATTACACCGCCTTCCGTATACTCGGCAGGGCAGAACATAACGCTTGTGATGACTGTAAACAACACAGGTGAAACTGCCGCAGCCAATGTTGCGCCTGAAATGCCTCTGGTCAGGGTGGGAACAGCTACAGCAGTCAGAATTTCCGGGCCTTTGCCTGCTTCTGCGGTAATACCCGCACTTACAGGCTCTGCTTCCTTTACATTTGTTTATCAGACGGGCGGCAGCGGTCCTCTTGCGCTTTACGGCAGGGCCGCGGGACAGGATATCAGGACTGGAGCGTTGTATCATAGTGTTGCTTCCACATCCAACAGTATTGATGTTGAAACACCGGCGTCATTGTCAAGCGTGATAAATATCAGCGGCTCAACTCTAAACGTGGGCCAGCAGGTAAGCGTATTTATGACTGTAGTAAACAGCGGCCAGGCGGATGCGCTCAATGTATCGCCGGGAACCATATATCTGACTGATACAAGCACGGGCGGCATGATACCGCCTATTGGCCCTCTGCCGGTTTCTGCCGCTATCGCAGGCAATTCATCGGGAGTGTTTACGTGGGTGTTTGAGGCGACGGCTCCGGGTGTTGTAGTATTGAGCGGAAATGCCTCGGGATATGACGAAAACAGCGACATTCAGGTTCATTCTTCCATGGTTATGAGCAATCCTGTCACAGTGCAGAATCCCGCGTCGCTTGCTTCAAGTATATGGGCCGTGCCTGCTGCGCCTGAAATAGTAAAGACAGGCCAGCGCATAACAGTAATAATGTCAGTTACAAATAACGGCGGAGCGACAGCAGTTAATATTACGCCTACTGCTTCAGTTCTAACTGTAGGCGGGACAGGCGCGGCTTCGCTTTATTCAGGGCCTGTGCCTGAGTCTGCGGCATCACTTGCGGCCGGGGCTTCGGCTTACTTTACCTGGGTATACACGTCACAGCCGCCCCCGGGCATGATTACATTCGGTAATTCAGCGAGCGGTTATGATATTAATTCGGGAGCTGTAATAAGTTCGGCGAATTCTGTTTCAAACCTGATTACAATAGCGGATTCCGCTTATCTGGTAAATGACATATCAGTGCCGCAGCTTGTAGTTTCAACAGGCCAGCTGGTCACCGTGATACTGACAGTAACAAACGGCGGAACTGCCGATACAGAAGCGCCTTATAATGTGACACCTGTGGCGGCTGTGACAAGTTTTGGAGGCGCTGTCACGCTTGTATCGGCGCCTGCAGCTATAGCGTCTATGCCTGCGGCGTCCTCGGCTTATTTCACATGGACATACAGTGCCACCTCTGCGGGAACGCTGGTTTTCAGCGCGTACACAAGATATCACGACATAGACGGATACAAAGAGAGCGTGCCTTCGGTATCGCCGCTTGTTGAGATACAAACAGCGATGAATCTCGTGTCTGAAATATATGCGCCGGTTTCGGCAAACAGCGGCCAGCTGATAACGGTAACTATGATAGTAAGCAATACCGGAGGAGCTGCCGCAAACATCACGGCGCTTAATCTGACACTCAGCAATGAGGGTGGAGCGGCTTGGGGCACAGAGTCGGGCGCGCCCGCGTTGACGACAATTGCCGGAGGGTCTTCACAGGCTTATCAGTGGACATATCTGGTGTCAGGCAGCGGAATAATTTATTTCAGCGGCAACGCTGTTGCCGAAGATGCAAACAGCCTGATTAGTGTTCCGACGGGTTACTCATCCAGAAAGTATGTAAATGTGCAGGCGCCCGCAAGCCTTGCCATAGCTTCGTTTAACGTGCCCGCACAGGCAGCTCAGGAACAGTTTATAACTATAACGATGACAGTTACTAATACAGGCGCAGGCCTTGTGAACTCGGTTGCGCCGGTGTTGTATAATGACGATCCCGCTCTTATAACTTATCTGTCGGGCCCTGTCCCGGGTTCAGTACAGCTTGCAGGCTATACGGCAGCCACATTTACATGGACTTACTCTGCGGCCGCGACAGGCACTGTCAATTTCAGCGCAGGCGCAAACGGCACAGATTTAAACACTGGTGCAGAAATACAGACAGGGCCTTCGGCAGAGAGAATTCTTGAAATAACAATAAAACAGGCGATACTGGCAGCGGACCTTATAATACAGCCTTCAACTGTCGGATACAATCAGTTGTTCACGGTCAGGCTGTCTGTGACGAATACGGGATTGTATTCTGCAAACAACGTAAGCGCAGATGCACTTGCCTGGAGTATGCCGGTTGCAGGCGATTATTTAAGCGGCACTATTAATGCTTCGTCTGCTGTTGTGAATCTGATACCCGGACAGTCAAGGGTATTTACCTGGGTATATAGGACAAATAATATAAGCGGGACAATGGAATTCACCGGCCGTGCCACAGGCACTGATGAAATTAACTTGTGGACGGTTAATTCAAATGCGGCCGTAAACAGTCTTGTTATAGAACCGCCGCCTACTCTTGCATCTTCAATAGCCGCATGGCCGCTTGTGGTAAATATCGGCCAGGCTGTTACTATAGAAATGACAGTTACCAATACCGGTGCTTCTGATGCGGACAATGTATCGCCGACGCAGCTTTTCAGGGTGGGAACAGGGCTTGCGGATCCGGCTAATCCGCCTGCTTCAGCGGCAACGCCGCTTTCGGTGAGCCTGCTCGCGGGGGCGGAAGCAACATTCAGGTGGGTTGTGACAGCCACCGGTAACGGTGTGGTAGAGTGGAACGGCTGGGCTACAGGCCGTGATACAAACACTTTGCAGACGGTATACTCGCCGGGCAATAATAGTAATCAGGTGCTGATACAGAACCCTGCCTCGCTGAGTTTCTACTCGTTTGCAGTGCCGCGTTCGGTCAGCGTGGGCCAGTACTTTAACGTCACGATGACAGTATCGAACACAGGAGATGCAACAGCTCTTGCTGTTGCGCCGATAGGTAATCCGTTTAACGTTGTGGGATCGGGTGCGGCAAGCACATTGCCCCTTACTTATAATGTTGATATCGCGGGCGGCGGTGAGCACGCGTTTATATGGACATATCTTGCGACAGGCAAGGGCGCGGTCCAGTTGCAGGGAAGGTATGACGGAGTTGACGCCAACGAAGGAAATATAATATCAACAGGGATAAAACTGTCAGTGCCGGCGATAGAAGTTGAAGAAGCCGCGGTTCTGGCTTCGGCGGCAAAAGTAACGCCTTTAGCCAGGTACAGCAATCAGCAGTTTACCGTCACGCTGACAGTTACAAACACAGCCGGTGCAGTCTCACCTGTGGGTTATGGCGCTGATGCTGTAAATGTTCTGCCTGTAATTGTTTATGAATCAAGCGGAGTACTGCCTCCCACTGTAAATACCGTATCTGAACCTATGGCGGTTACTCATACGGTCGCAGGTAACGGAGGCGCCAGGACCTTTACCTGGATATTTGATGCTGTGGGCGACGGGTATGTGTCGTTTACGATGTATGCGCAGGGACAGGATGAAAATACGGGTGCGGCAGTTACTTCGCCTGTTGCCTCATCAGGTATTACCATTATGCCTTCTTCCTACCTTGCTCTTACTATGACAGCTTCGCCTGAAACAGCGAGCACGGGCCAGCACGTAACTGTAATAATGGATGTTGCAAATGCAGGAGTGCCGGGCTCGGTTGCCTATGACGTAAATCCGGGCGCTATAACAGGATTCTCAACCAGGTTTACCTATGTGTCAGGCCCCGCGGGAATGACAGGTGTTTCTCTTGTGGCGGGCGCTGAAGTTTCGTATACCTGGATATACGCTGCTGCGCAGGCGGGAACGGTTACTTTTAACGGCACAGCTTCGGCCTTTGATATGGGTGCCGGCACAGTGACTTCATATGCGAATACTTCTATAATAAGGGTTCAGACGGCAGGATTGCTGTCGTCCGCCCTTGTTTCTATGCCCTCTGTTGTAAACGTGGGCCAGGATTTCACGATAATAACAAGGGTGACAAACAGCCTCTCAGATCCGAACGCGGCGGCTGTGAACAATGTCTCGCCTGTTTATGTGGCTGCAATGCCGCCTGCAATCGCAGTCCCTGTAGGGGCCGCGCCCAATCCGGCTTCTTACGCCTCAATAACAGCGCAGGCATCAGCAGAGTTTACATGGGTTTATACCGCGGTAGGGCCGGGTGTTTATACTTTCTCTATGCGTGCGCAGGGTACGGATAATAACACTCTGAATACTGTTACATCAAACCAGACAGCGCTTACAACAATTTCAGTGCAGACGCCCGCAAACCTGGTATCAACGCTTACTACTATGCCGCCTGTAACTCTTTCAAGGACACAGGTCATAACAGTAGTGCTTGCCGTAAATAATACGGGGACTTCGGCGGCCAACGGCGTATCACCGGTGCTTTCATATAACGATAACGGCAGCGGTGGTTCCGCGGCGCTTATTACCCCGCCTGCGGCAGGGGCAATATCCACAGTCTCGCCGCTGACTATAGCCGGTAGCTCAACTGCATACTTTACCTGGACATACTCGGCAACAGCCGCAGGTGAGATGACATTCAGCGCTTATGCTTCAGGAACAGATGCGGTATCGCTTGCACCGGTTGTCTCAAATACAGATGATTCAACTATCACCATTACACCGCCTTCCGCGGTGCTTGTAAGCAGCCTGGCAGTGAGCGCACTGGAACTGCCTGTGCCGCTCGGCGGGGCATTGACCGTGATTCTGACTGTTACAAATACGGGCATAGCTGATGCTGCCGCGGTTACAGTAAATATGTCAGCTCCTTTGCCTGCCGGGCTTGTAACCCTGAATACAGCCCCGGCTTCGCTGATTATGGCATCACTGCCTGTAGGCGCGTCGCAGAGATTTACATGGACTTATACGGTTAATACCACGCCTGATACGGTTAATTTTAACGCGTTTACAGAGGGCACAAACGCAGGTACATCAGTATATGTGAATACCACTGCCGTAAACTCTGTTGAAATAAGGCCCGCGGGTGCTAATCTCGGATATGAACTTGTGGACGCGTCACCTGCCGTGATAGGCATAGGCGAAGTGATAACACTCGTGGTCACGGTTTCAAATATCGGCCAGGTTGATACAGCTTCCGTAGTGCCTGTAAACCCGGTGATAAGCGGAACAGGCGCTGTTATGCTGCTTACTTCGCCGGCTGACTTGACAACACCTCTTGCGCCGAATGACTCGGCCACCTTTACCTGGACATACAGCTCTACCGGCGGCGGCAATGTGGTATTTGAACCCGGCTTTATATGGACATACAATGATGGAGGCGTGATTACAAAGAACTCAACAGCACTTTCAAATACAGTATTCATACAGTACGGCTCCACCCTTGTTTCGCACAGAGACGACATGTATCTCAGCACTAACAGCTTTGACCCGAAAGCGGGGGAAAGCGTAAGTGTCATATTCACGGTAACTCAGGCTTCAACCTTCTCAAAACTGCTTGTTTACAATGTTGCCGGAGAAAAGGTTTATGAAGCGGATTACGGCCCGGTAAGCCAGGGAATACTTTATACCCAGCTTGCCTCGTGGAACGGCCGTGCATCGGACGGAATTCTTGTCACAAACGGCCTGTACTATGTAAAAATTAAAACCGAAGGCTTTGAACAGATTAAACTTGTATACGTCATAAAGAAGTGACGGAGGAACCGATGAACAAAGGCGTTTTAAGGACAGTTATCAGAGCTGCTCTGGCGGTATCGCTGGCACTTGCTGCCTGTACCGTTTACGCTTTAGGAGGCGGAACCTCAAGCGCAGATTTTCTTAAGATTGGCGTAGGAGCAAGGCCCTCTGCCATGGCGGGCGCGTACGCTGCCGTTGCTGACGACTCAAACGCGGCGTACTGGAACCCTGCGGGGATTGCATATACAGAGACTTGGGACATCACGTTTATGCACCTCGTGTGGTATGCAAATACCGGTTATGATTTTCTGTCTGCTGTCATGCCGATAGACACTACATCGGGAATTGGTTTAAGTGTGAATTATTTCTGGGTGCCTGAGTTTAACAGCACACAGGACTCGCTGGGAGTGTTTCTTGAGCCTTCCGCGGCGGCTTCTTACGACCTTGCTCTTACACTCACTTACGCAAGAATTGTGGGAAATATTTACACCAATGATTTTACAATAGGAAACATAGCGCTTGGCGCCAATATTACATATGTACAGAGAAAACTTCTTGATACGATGATGCCCGGTATGGTTATGGCGGATGTAGGGCTTACAGCGAATCTGACTGATAACATACGCGGTGCCATTGTGCTGCAGGATATAGGCGCGGACAGCGGCGATGACCAGACCCCGTTTGCTGCGAGAATAGGCGCGGCGTGGGATATAGGACTGTCAAAAGACATAGGGCTGCTTTTAGCCTGCGATGTAAGCAAACCGATTGATTCGACAAATCCGGATTACTCAAAGCTTTTTGTAAGTTTGGGCTTTGAGGCAAAATTGTTCGGGTATGGATACTTAAGAGGCGGATACCGCTCCGGCGATTCGGATTCGGGGCTTACAGCCGGCGCGGGCTTCGGCCTGCCTGATATAGGCTCTGTTGATTATGCTTTTGCGCCCCATAATGAGTTAGGCAGTTCCCACAGGATATCGCTTTCATTTAAATTCGGCGCGAAATCTTCAAGGCCGGTGGTAGGCGCACCGCAGCCGCCGCAGAAGATCAATGCTGTTTCCGGGGACAAAATAGTTTCAATAGGCTGGGATCCGAACCCCGAATCCAATATAACAGGATACAACATTTATTACAGGGAAAAAGGGGCAAAGGAATATGACAAACTTAATACGAAGCCTATCATGGAAGAGTCAAGGTTCAAGGCTGTCCTTAAAAACGATGTGACTTATGATTTTGTCGTCACCGCAATAAACAACAGAAATCTTGAAAGCGTTCATTCCGAGGCTGTAATGGCCACTCCGAAAAAGTATGAGCCGAAAAAGCCTGCCGTTGTAACAAATGTCAGCGCCAAGGTCGAAGGCAGCTCCATAACTGTTGAGTGGAATGATTCGAGGGAGGATTTTGTTGCCGGATACAATCTGTATTACAAAAAAGAGGGTGACGCAAGGAGCAGAAAGCTAAATAAGGGGCTGCTTAGGGAATCAAAAGCCACGCTTGCCGGTCTGAAAGCGGGCATTCAATACATATTCACCGCTACGGCTGTGTCGAAAGACGGGCTTGAAAGCGATTCTTCTTCCGAGGCAAAAGCAAAGATTTCAGCCGCGGAGGATTATTTCTGATTTTAATGAAAAGAAGGTGCAGATGATTAATTTTTGGGCATCCGGAAAAGCGGATATTCCGGCTGACAGTGTGTCTGCGGCACTGGCTTCAGATATCAGGTTAAGGTGGATTCTGGTGGCTGTTTTTGCGCCTATGATGTCCATAATTTACCTTGTTGCCAAAGAGCCGATGTACCTTAATTTGGGCCTGCTTACGGCGGGCGTAGCTGCATATAATGCCGCGGTTTTTTACCTGTCAAAAAACGGAAAATTAAAAAGCGTCGTTTCGTTGTATGCCACAACTTCCGCGGATATTATTATTGCCACCATAGCGGTTGTCCTTACCGGAGGGTATAAGAGCCCGCTGTTCATATTATATCTTATGATAATAATTGACGGCTGTTTTGATATGTGGCCTGTAAAGATTTTTGTAGTTTTTCAAACAATTGTAATTGCATTATTTTCTGCTGTGTATTTCACCACTTTAGGCGCCGCCTCGGGGGCTTTTTATGTTTTTGATTTTATAGGAAAAGCCGTGCTGATGCTGGCGACCGGCATACTCGGAAATTTTATTGCAGTTTCTATGAAGAAAGAGCATGCAGCCGCGTCTGAAGCCATAAGTGAGCATAAAAAATTATCTGAAGAGCGCGAAAAACTGAACACAGAGCTTGCTGACGCGAACAGGGCACTGGAAGCCAGGGTAAAGGCGGCAACAGACAGCCTTGAGCGTACGAACATAATGCTGGTTAAAAAGAATATCAGCCTGCTCGCCGCCCACGAAATATACAAGACGGCAAATGAGGCCAATTCAAGGGGGGAACTGCTTGAAATGATGCTGGGTGTAATTGTCCCGCTCATGAAAGGCAACGGCGGCGTAATATTGTCCGTTGACCGAAAATCAATGCTGATGAGAGTGGAATCTTATAAGAAAATATCTGGATTTTATGAGATCAAGGAGTCCGGGGCCCATGAAATAGGGCCTTCTTCAGAATTAAACGACCTTGTTTCAAGGCGAAGAGCAAGGATTTTTGAAAACGCGGGGGAGTCCGCGGACTATTTTGTACGCGATAATATCAAAAGCGGATCCTGCATAGCTGCGCCGCTGACTTCGGGGCGGGAAACGAGCGGGATACTCATGATCTTTAACAAAAATCCGGGGGTCTATAATAAATCAGACGCAGAACTGATTGAACTCCTGGCGGAGCAGATATCGACCCTTCTTTTCAGCAGGGTGTTGTTTGACCAGGTGAAAGAAAAAGTTAAAGGATTGGAAAAACTGTCCGAAGTTGCTGTAAACATTGAAGCCTCACTTGATGAGGATGAAATAATCGGCACCGCGCTTGTTGAGGGTGTAAAGAAAATGTTTAAAAACTCAAGCGGTGCCATTATTATGGCTGACGAAGACGGAAGGATGAAAATTAAGGCACAGTACGGACAGCGCGGCGGGATGCTTGACAGGGTGGTGCCTGTAAATTCTATAGCTGGCTGGGTGTTTACAAATAACAGGCCTCTTTATATTACAGAGATACGCGATATTAAGTTTTATAACCCTGAAATTGATTCTCTGTATTTAAGGCAGGCAGCCATTCTTTCCCCTATTTCGGTCAAGGGAAGGCCGATGGGAGTGCTTGCGATGACCAAACTCGGCGAGACCTACAGCAGGGACGAGCTTTCTATATTGAATCTGCTTGCGGGATTTGTGGGGGGGGATATTGAGGCGGCAAAACTTTATGAAAACGTAAAGCGGGATTATATACACAGCATATATGCACTTGCCGCGGCTGTAGACGCAAAGGATCACTATACCCACGGGCATTCTACGACCGTTATGAAATATGCGACTAAAATAGCCGAAAAAATGGGGCTGCCGCCGGAGGAAATTGAAAACGTCAAATACGGCGGGCTGCTTCACGACATCGGCAAGATAGCCATAAGCGAGAATATTATCAATAAGCCGGGCAAACTTTCAAATGAAGAATACAATCTGATCAAGACCCACCCGCAGCATGGGGCCAATATTGTTTCAAAAATTGAGTCTATGAAAAAGCTGGTGCCTCTTGTCTTGCACCATCATGAGTGGATAAACGGCTCCGGATACCCCCTGGGTTTAAGGGGGGCTGAAATCCCGCTCGGTGCAAGAATAATAAGCGTTGCGGATGCGTATTCAACCATTACATCAAAGAGGCCCTACAGGGATGAGCGTACCAATGATTTTGCCGTAAAAGAGATGAACCGCTGCAAGGGCACTCAGTTTGACCCTGAGGCGGTTGATGCGCTGATGGTCATAATAGATGAGGAAGAATCCGCTATAAGGGCCGCCAAAGAGAAAGAACAGCAGCAGGAAAAAAAGGAAAAAAAACGAATAAGGGCAAAAATAGAAGGTGAAGCACCTGCAAATAAGGATGATTTCACGCACTGAAAAAGAAAGCGCATGCAACTGCCGGCCGGAAAATGCTGATTCTTAAATTTTTATCGCTCTATACACAAACCATACGTTTATGTTAATATATTTTTATAATCATTCAAGGAGGACTTAAAATGGCTGTTTTAAAATTAGGGCTGCCCAAGGGAAGCCTTCAGGAATCTACGTTCGGTATTTTCAAGAAAGCAGGTTTTAATATATCTTCTTCTTCGCGGAGCTATTACCCTTCGGTGGATGACGAGGACATTAAGATCACCCTGGTGAGGGCGCAGGAAATGGCCCGCTATGTTGCGGAAGGGATTTTTGATGCGGGTTTAACCGGCCTGGACTGGACGGTTGAGAGCGGTGAGTCTGTTAAAATTGTGGACAGGCTGGTTTACGGGAAGCAGGGAATGAAACCTGTAAGGTGGGTACTTGCCGTTCCTGAAGAATCGAAAATTCATTCGGTAAAGGATTTGAAAGGAAAGAGAATATCAACCGAACTCGTAAACGCGACGAAGAAATACCTCAAAAACCATAAAGTCAATGCAAGGGTTGAGTTTTCATGGGGTGCGACAGAGGCAAAGCCGCCCTATCTCGCGGATGCCATTGTAGAACTGACGGAAACAGGCTCTTCGCTGAGGGCGAATAAGTTAAGAATAGTAGACACTATAATGGAATCGGTAACAGTGCTCATAGCCAATAAAACAAGTTATCAGGACAAATGGAAGAAAAAAAAGCTGGAAACAATACTTATGTTACTGAAGGGGGCGTTGAATGCCGGCGAGAAAGTCGGAGTCAAGCTTAATATCGCCGAAAAGAACATACCTAAAATCCTTTCGCTTATGCCGGAAATAAAAAGGCCCACAGTATCCGCCCTGCTTGGCGGAGGCGGAAAGTGGGCGGCAATAGAGGTAGTGATAGACGAAAAAAGGGTGCGTGCTCTTGTACCTGCGCTGAAAGAAGCGGGAGCGCAGGACATAGTGGAGTATCCCCTGAACAAGGTTATATACTAAATGAAGAAGTTCCTGCTGCTTGCGGCATTTTTAACCGCTGCTGCCGGAGCGTATTCATATGAAACAGGTGATGAGAGAGAGTTCTACGCTTCTCTTACAAGCAGCGCTGAATTCAACTATGCGCCTGCTTATGTATTTGAAAAACACGCCCCCAACACACTCTATGCGGATTTAAGCGTCAGTATCGTAGGTGCGGTTCCTTTTGGATTTATTCTGTCTTCAGCGGCGTTGTATGCTGTTAAAGCCTCCGAACAGTCAAGGTGGAACCCTGAGATGGGTTCTTTTGACGATAATAAGGTTTATTACACAGTGTCCGTATTGTCGTTTGCAGTTGTTTCGGCTGTTTTAAATATGATTTTGTATTACTGACAAACTGCCTGCTGAAAGGTGGATGGATGAAAAGAAATACGCTCAAAATAGACTATTCAAATGTGATGTACGAATACGCGGGAAAAGCGGGCTTAACCCCGCGGGAACTGAAATCCATATATTCGAAGGCGGCAGAATGTGCTTTAAATATAAGGCAGAAAAGGGATGACGGGCTTCTTGCGTTTATGTACCTGCCGTATGACGTGAAGGCAAGGGAAGAGGTTAAAAAAACCGCTGAAATAATCAAATCAAGGTTTGATACGCTTATTCTTGCAGGGACAGACCCTGCTTTATCCGCGGCTGAAAGCATCATAAAGGCATTAAAGCCGCGGGACCGTACAAAAACAGGTAGGAAGCCTCTAAAGGTAAAAAGCATTGAAAACGGGGACCTTTCGGGAATAAGCGCGGCAATAGGCGCGGCAGACATAAAAAGAACTGTATACAACATATGCATAAAAGACCCTTCATCTGAAACAGATGCCGCAGTGATAAGGCTTCTTTGGTCTGCGATAGTTAAAAAGGCCGGAAAGAAATCGGTCAAAGATCATGTGATAATAACTACAGACAGCGAGAAAGGCCCGACAGCGGAACTTGCGCGCAAGTTTGGGCTTGTTTCTTTCAGGGCGCCTGCAAATGTCAGCGGGGCTTTTTCTGCGCTGTCGGCAGCAGGGCTGCTTCCTATGGCATGTGCCGGCGTGAATATTGACGAACTTCTTAAGGGCGCCGCACATATGGACGACAGGTGCTCTAATTCAGATTTAAGCAAAAATCCGGCGCATATTACGGCGGCGCTTTACTATCTGTGTGATACGCTCAAAGCGCACAGGATGGCGGCTTTGGCGCCTTCCGCGGGGTCGCTGAAAGGCCTTCTTGAATGGGTGTCAGAACTCTGGTCTGATTCGCTTGCTGGAAAAGGGGCGAGGCAGCCGGGTTTAAGGCCTTTTGTCCTGCCTCGGCCGCGGTTAAACGGTATGGATTACAGGCTTTTTTCAGGAAAAAGAACAGACACTATTTTTACTTTTGTGAATTCGGGAAGCGGCGGCTGTGACTGTGCCATACCCGGGACAAACGGCGGTCCTGAACCCGGCAGGGTTTTGAGTTCCGGACGGATGTCAGGTGTTATACGGGGTTCGCAGGCTGAACTTGAGCGTTCACTGGCTTCGCGCGGGTTTCCGGGACTCTCAATAAACCTCCCGTCAGTTGATGAGTTTTCTATAGGACAGTTTGTATGCCTTTTTGAGGCTCAGGCTGTATTTATGGCGGAACTTTACGGAATGGAACTGCACGTTAATAAAGAGAATGTTGAGGAAAAAGGGGCGCAGGTGTTAAAAAAACCTTCGCTTAAATACAATATTTGACGGAGGTAAAATATGGCAGTTGTGAAACCATTCAGTGCGTTAAGGTTTAATACGGGTAATGTATCTTTGCAGCAGGTTATAATGCCGCCTTATGACATTATTAAAGATACCAGTGAGTATTATGAAAGCAGCCCCTACAACATAGTAAGGATTGACAAGGGCGAAAAACTGGCCGGAGACACGGATTCTGAAAACAAATATACGAGAGCCGCCGCGTTCATGAAAGATTGGATTGACAAAAACATTCTGAAAGAGGATCAAAAAAGCGGTTATTATGTTTACAGGCAGGAATATGTGCTGCCGGACGGAAAAAAAAAGGAGATGACGGGCTTTTTTGCTGCCGTAAAAATTGAGGAGTTTGAAAAACGGATAGTGCTGCCGCACGAAAGAACTCACTCCGGCCCGAAAGCGGACAGGCTTGAACTTATGAGGGCAACAAAGTCAAATACCAGCCCGATTCTCTCGCTTTATTTTGACAAAGAAAAAAAAGTGCACTCAATACTTGAGAAAACTGCAAAAGCCGGCCCCTTTATGGATTTTAAGGATTCCAAGAATATCAGGTACAGAATGTGGAAAATCGAAGAGGGTGCTGAGGCGCAAAAGATTGAGGCCTTTATGGCGGACAAGCAGCTTTTTATTGCCGACGGACACCACAGGTATGAAACTGCGATGAATTTCCGTAATGAAATGAAGGCGAAAAATGAGTCGGACACCCGGTTTGATTCGATAATGATGTGCCTGATAAGCATGGAACACTCCGGAATCTCAATACTTCCGACCCATAGGGTAAAGCATAAGTGGAACAGGGAAAAATTTGAGGAAGACCCGATGGTGGAGAAGTATTTTGTTGTGAAAAAATTCAAGAATGCTTCGGAGATAAGAAAAGTGATTGTTGCGCCTGACCATAAAAAAATAATAGGCGTGGTTTCAAACTCGGGCTGTTTCACGCTGGAGGTTAAAAAGGATGAATATAAAAAAGCCCTTGAAAGGCGCGAACGCAGTACGGCCTATTATATGCTTGATGTGTCTGTGCTCCACGGGCTGCTTTTCACGGACATTTTAAAGATGGATGATTCGGAACTTTTTGACGGGCTTGAATACACGCCCGATATTGATGAGGCGATAAATGCCGTGGTGAAATCAGGCGCAAAAATTTCGTTTCTGATTAAGCCTTCCACCGTTGGAGAGGTTAAGGAGATATCTCTCAATAATGAAACTATGCCGCAAAAGTCCACATATTTTCTTCCCAAACTGGCGACCGGTTTCCTCATTAACAAGATGGATTGAAGAATGAACCTTTTTGACGCGGGAATTGACGGTATCAGGAAAAAATCAGGACCTCTTGCCTATAGGGTAAGGCCCGCGAAACTGGAAGAGTTTATGGGGCAGGAAGAGGCAGTGGGTGAAAACAGCTTTCTGAAAAAGGCATTAAATGAAGGAAAAATACCCTCTATGATTTTTTGGGGCCCGCCGGGCACGGGTAAAACAACGCTTGCTCTGATAATTGCGGGCATGATAAATGCCGAGTTCATACCGATGTCGGCCGTTTCTTCGGGAATTAAAGATGTAAAAGAAACAATAGAAAAGGCGAAGATCAATTTGAGGCTGCACAGAAAAACCATCCTATTTATTGATGAAATACACAGATTTAACAAAGCACAACAGGATGCATTTTTGCCGCACGTTGAGGACGGGACAGTTATACTGATAGGCGCTACAACCGAAAACCCGTCTTTTGAGGTTAATTCCGCTCTTTTATCAAGGGCAAAAGTGGTGCGTTTAGAGCCGCTGCAAAAAGACGCGCTTGCGGCGATAATAAGCAGGGCGCTATCGGATGATGAAATGGGCATCGGCGCATCAGGGCTTACGATTTCGGAAGAGGCGCTTGATTTTATTGACCGTGTGTCAAACGGAGACGCGAGGCGAGCGCTCAATATAGTGGAGATGTCTGCTGCTGTTAAGAAAGGGCCGGCGGTGCTGACGCGCGAAGATGTAGAGTCTGCGGCCGGTAAAAAGGCCGCTTTTTATGACAAAAACGGCGAAGAACATTATAATATTATTTCCGCGCTTCACAAGTCTCTTCGCGACTCTGACCCTGACGCGTCGCTGTACTGGATGGCGCGGATGCTTGAAGGCGGGGAGGAACCGCTGTATATAGCGCGCAGGATGGTGCGTTTTGCAAGCGAGGATATAGGAAATGCAGACCCGCAGGCACTGGTTCTGGCACTCGCGGCAAAGGATGCTTTTGAGTTTCTCGGGCACCCTGAGGGGGAACTCGCTCTAGCGCAGGCTGCGGTTTATCTGGCGTGTGCGCCTAAAAGCAATGCATGTTATACTGCTTTTTCGGCGGCATTGAAGGACTCGCGGGAATTCCGGGACGAGCCTGTGCCGCTTCATATCAGGAACGCGCCGACAAAAATGATGAAGGAGTTCGGATATGGCAAAGGGTACAAATACGCCCACGATTTTGAAAATGCCCAAATAGATCAGGACCATATGCCTGAAAAACTGAAGGGAAGAAAGTACTATGAGCCAAAAAACGCGGGCTTTGAGGCCGGAATAAAACAAAGGCTGGAACAATGGCAAAAAAAACAGCCCTGATTGTATTGCCGCTGCTTTTGTTTCTATGTGCATTGAACGCACAGGAGGCTGACAACGAAGCGAATACGAAAACAGCGGAAACCATAGATGAAATGGCGGACAGGATAGAAAGCATGTTTCAACTCAAAGTAAAGGAGTTGGAATTCAACCTGACCCCCACCTTTAAGATTGTGCTGCCGGATACAAACACCGAAATGGGGATTAAGCACAGAATGGGGGAGACAATCCTTGAAGGTTATACCAGGTATAATTACATTTACAGCCAGATAAATTACCAGATAAAATACACTCTCGATCTGATAACACCAGTATCTTTCAGGCTGTATGACGACATTAAACTTGAAAGCATCTATGAGCAGAGAAAATACCTGCAAAAAGTAAAAGGTTTCGGCGGAGGCATTGAAACTCCGGAACTGTTTGGTTTTTTTAAACTGCGCGAAGAGATCAGCTCCGAGACATTTTATGTTGCGCAGCTTCAGGAGCCATTCAGCGCAGACGAAGGAAACCTTCTGGTGCTGAGGAGCAGGTTTGAGGCGGTTTTTAAGGATGTACTGAACAGGGATTTTTTTATTTTGAAAACAGGGGTCGAAAACAGCATTCCTTACGAAGGCAATATTTATAACTACATACTTCTCAATGTTGATTCGGACATACATTTGAGATACGGGCAAGAGCGGGAACTCGGCATTTTTTACAGGGGCGGATACCTGCTGGAGAATTACAACCTTCCTCTATGGAAACGCTACAGGCTGGGAGGGTATGACAGGCTGATCGGTTACAACCATGATGAGTTTGAAGGGCATTACTCTGTCTTCGGAAGGATGAGATATGATTTCCGGGTGTTTGATAAAATAGACTGGTCAATACCGCTTTTTGAGTTTAAGAGCCTTTCGATGTTTGTGATAGGAGACATAGGCTGCGCCGGCGACGGAAGAAAGATAATGGGTATAGGTAATTACAAATATTCCGTGGGTGCCGGCATAGTTTTCAATATGACCTTCAGGAAAAAAACAAAAATGAAAATAACGATTGCGCTCGGGCAGGCAATAGAAGAGGGAAGGCTCCCGGTGTTTTATCTGATACATGAAATATAAAGACAAGCTATAAGCTATAAGTTAAGACAGAAGGCAATAGACAGAAGATATGCGCATTACAGCGGCTGGATTTTTAAATATTAAGAAGGCATAAGAATATGAAGATTCGCTGCAGCATTACAGAAAGGCCCTAAAAAGGCCGTTTTTATTATATTTTTTGATAAAAATGGTTTTATTTCAATTGCGGAAAACCCCGATTTTTGCTATATTATCTGCATATTTTACCGACAGGGAGAACCGGATGAGCATAATACTTGCGGGCTATGTATTCAGCGGGCCCAAGGGCGTAAAAGACTATATGGAAGAGGATGCAATAGATGTTATTGACGGAATTTACGGTATTTTCTACCTTAAAAACCCCGAAAAAAGAGTTGCCGATTTCGGCATACTGTATCTTGGAGATACCGAAGAGATAAAGTCAGAAGGCTTTCCTGCCACGCATAAAAAGTTTGCAAGCTGGGTTGAAGGCGCAAAATCAGAGGAGAACCTTTACATGGGTATCTGCCCGACACCGGGCCTTATGCCCAAAAAAAAGGAGCTGATTTACCGGCACCTGCTTTACAAATACAACCCTCCCTGTAACCGATGAACCATCCGCGCATTTGGGCGCCGGTTTTATTTCTTTTTTCTCCTTTTTTTACCTGTTACGCATATGAATCTTATTATCCTATGTCTGAAGGCGCTGTTTATCATTACAGCGCATTTAAAGCTGTCGAGCCGCTTAAAGAACTGCACGTAAGCTTGATCTTTACCGGCCCGGTTAATGAAAATGAAAAGGGTTTTTTATGGTGCAGGGCAGACACTATGGATCTTGCTTATTTGCTGAAAGAGGAACCGACAGGCATTTATATGAAAGCCATGCGCTACCCTGTGCCGTTTTTGGGGTTTATGACGACGGATGTATTTTTCAGCGAACCTACTATGATACTTAAATACCCCGTAAACGAGGGTGATGAATGGGCAAATACCCTTAATGCGCGCGCGTCGGTGTTTCTTTTTGATTTTAGGGACAGTGTTTACTTACGCTACAAAACCATAAAGACGGGTGAAATAAAGGTTGAGGGGCGCACGGTAAAATACTGTGTGGTGGAAACAACACTTACTGATAAGGATAAAAAAGAAGTAAAGGAAAAACATGTCTATGCTCAGGGAGTAGGCTATATTGAAAGCGAGACAAGGGATCATAAACTCAGGCTAATCGGCAAAAACGGGGTATACTTTAACAAGGAAGAGTAGTGACTGTTCTGTATTGTCCGCCTGTTAAAAGCAAACCGGGTATTATTCTGCATATGAAACAACTTGCAGCGCTCAGCCGTCTAAATCTTTGAAGTAACGGCTTGTTTTATAGTTTGCCAAATGTTTTGCATTGTGGTATTTTATTAAGAAACCGCCTCTGAAAAGAGGCAATACGAAGGGAGAAATTATGAAAAAAGTATCAGTTTTTGTATTAATGGCGGCTTTACTGGTTTTTGTTTTTGCGGGATGCGCAAAAAAATCTGAGGATGCGGCGGTTGTAAACGGCGTAAAAATCTCAGTTGAAGACCTGGAATACGAAATAGCAAGCCTGCCTTCGCAGTATAAAATGATGGCGCAGAGCCCTGAAATGAAAAAAAGAATTTTAGACAACCTTGTCATTGCGGAACTGCTGCTTCAGGAAGCGAAAAAGAGCGGAATTCTTGACAAGGAAGATGTACAAAGTAAAATCAAAGATCAGGAAAAAAACCTGATTGCGGATGCCGAGGAGCAGATGGCGGCGCTGAAAAATCAGAAACAGAAGGCTTCGGATATAGCCCGCAGGGAGATCGTAATCAGGGAAGTGCTGGGCACAAAAGATTTTGCGGAAGTCAACGTGGATGAAAGCGAGATAAGGGAACAGTACAAAAACTATTCCGAAGGAATGAAAAGACAGGACCCGAACGCTAAAGTTGAAAAATATGAAACCATAAAAGATGAAATAAGGCTCTCCATTGCAAGGCAGAAATGGGTGGACGGATTAAAAACAGGCGCTGAAATAAAGGTAAATGAGTCTGCGTTTGGAACGCCCGATATGTTTATGCCTCAGGGCAACGGGCTTCAGCTTAACCAGTGAGAGCCGGGTATAAATAGTGAATGCCCGATTTCTGGGCGCCGCAGCTGTTTTGTTTTTTATTGCTTCGGGCTGCAGCAGGTGCCTTTTTACGCCCCAAGACGAAGTCATTGCGATGGTTAATAAAGAGTGCGTCACTATCGGAAATTTAAAGGAAAAGTCAGCTCTTTACGGAGTAACTATATCGAACAGGCGCCAGGCAAATGAGTTTTTGAACCTTCTTATTAATGACAGGCTTGTACTTGAAGAGGCGAAAAGCAGGAAAATAAAAATTTCCAAAGAAGAACTGGAAATCGAAATCAGCAGGTTTGCACCCGGTTATGATACTTCTGAAATGAAAAAAGCTTTTGAGATGTCAGGGGTAAAATACAGCCGCTGGCTGAAGGATGTAAAGAGGCGTGTAATAAGAAAATACGCAATAGATGCGGCTATGAAGGAACGTGTGCGGGTTGATGAAAGGGAGTTAAAGGATTATTTCTGGACGAATATAATTGATTTCAGGCGCGCGCACAAAGTCAGGGCTGCGCAGATAGTGGTAAAAGAGGAAGAAACCGCGAAAGAACTGCTGATGCAGCTTGAAAACGGCGCGGATTTTTCGGAACTCGCAAAAAAGCACTCCATAACTTCCGAGGCGGAACGGGGCGGAGATCTGGATTTTTTCGCCGAAAAAGAGATGCCCGCTTTTATTTCAAGGGTGGTTTTCAAGATGAAGCCCGGCAGGATAAGCGGCATAATAAAGTCGCCGTACGGGTGGCATATCTTTAAATGCCTTGAAGTAAAGCAGGCTGAGACGCCGAAGTTCGAACATATGAGGGATGAGGTTTATGAAAAGTATTATGAAGTTAAGAAAGACGAATACCTTAATCTCTGGATGCAGGATTTGCGCGCAAAAGCAAAGATAAGCGTAAAAGATGAAAACATAAACAGCCACTTTAAGGAGGAAAAAAGATGAAACAGTTAATTATCGCAGCTTTGGCGGCTTTAACCGCTTTTCCGGTTTTGGGCGCGGTGCAGGACAGGATAATAGCGAAAGTAAACAGTGATGTAATATTGGAGAGTGAGGTTGTGGAGGCCGTTGACGCTCTTGCAGTCCAGTCGGAATTGGCAGGAAAAAAGGCCGACAGGAAAGATTTAAGAAACAAGGTTATTCAGGGGCTTGTTGATCAGAAAATAGTTATAACCATGGCAAAAGACGAGAATATTGCGGTCAGCCTGGAGGCGGTTGCCGACAAAACCAGCGAGTTTGTTGATAATCTGCGGAAAAAATTTCCGGATGAAGCTGCTTTTGAAGAGGCGCTGCGCAGGGAAGGAATGTCTTACTCTGATTTCAGATTTAAAATAGACGCTCAGGTGCGTGACAGCCTGGTTTTTTCGAAAGTAAAACAGAAAAAACAGCAGGAATTCGTGGCAAAGGCGCCGGTCTCCGATGATGAGATAAAGGCCTACTATGATAAAAACGGCGATGAGTTTAAAGTCAACGACGAGATGAACCTCAACCAGATTTACTTAAGTGCGGATGAAACCGAAGGAGGCGCTGCGCAGGCAGCGGCCGATATAAGCCGCAGGTTAAAGGGCGGTGAGCCGTTTGATGCTGTTGCTTCGTCGGTTAAATCCAAAAGCGGAATAAGCGTAAACGAACTTGGGTGGGTGGACACGACCCAGATGGACGCATCAATTAGAAGGGCGCTTTCAAGCCCAAAGAAAGGAAAAACCGCGGGGCCGGTTGAAACACAGGGCGCTTACCACTTTTTTAAGATTGTAAATTACAAGGAGGGTAAGAAGGCGCCTCTTGAAGATATAAAGGACAAGGTAAGGATGAGGATAATGGAGAATAAGGTTGAATCAATGTGGGAAGACTGGGTGAAACTGATAAAGGGAAAAGCTTTCATAAAATACATGGATTAAAAGGGAGAACCTGCAATGATACGCGTCGGGATAGTCGGCGGGTCGGGAATTACAGGCAGGGAGTTAATCAGGGTATTGTCGCGCCACAATGGCGCTGAGATAAAATACATAACCTCCCGCGGAAGCAAAGGCAAACGTATAGATTCGTCGTTTCCTGAGTTTGCGGGTATCTGCGGGCTGTCTTTCTGCGAACCCTCTGATGACGTGCTCTTTGAGGGCGTTGACACGGCTTTTGTATGCCTGCCGCACACCGAGGCAATGGAGTATGTGCGCAAATTTGAGGACAAGAAAATACGCGTCATAGATTTAAGCGCGGACTACCGCATAAAGGATCTTAAAACTTATGAAAAGGTATACGGGCACAAGCATAAATATCCGGACACGGTAAAGCGGGCTGTTTACGGCCTGCCTGAATTCTACCGCGAAGAGATAAAAAAAGCGGGTGTTGTGGCAAATACCGGCTGCTATGCGGTGTGCGTGACGCTTGCGCTCGCTCCTGCTGTAAAGCACTTGTCTGTTGAATCGGTCATCTGCGACGCAAAAAGCGGGATATCAGGCGCAGGCATAAAACCTACGGCAGTCAACCACTACATGAACATAAGCGAAAACATAATCCCCTACAACTACGGCCGAGTGCACCGCCACGTACCCGAAATTGAGGCAGCGCTGAAGGCAAAGACAGGCAAAAAAACAGAGATAATAATGACGCCGCAGCTTACCGCGCTTGACCGCGGAATGCTCAGCGTGAATTACATAAAGCTGAAAAAATGGGTTGATATTGAAAAAGTAAAAAAATTATATACCGATTACTACGAGGGCGAATTTTTTGTCCGTTTCAAGGACAAAGTGGATGTCCGCGGCGTGCAGAACACAAACTTTATTGACATGGCAATAAGCGGCGTAAAAGAGCACAGAACCCTGATTGTGATTTCAGTTGTTGACAATCTGGGAAAGGGCGCTTCCTGGCAGGCGGTTCAGAACATGAACATAATGTTCGGCATTGATGAAAAGGAGGGGCTGCTGTGAGAAAATCATACAGTCTTCCCGAGGGCTTCATGACGGCGGGCATAAGCGCAGGGCTTAAAAAAAGCGGCAAACCCGACGTGGGCCTGATAATATCCGAGTCCCCATGTGTTACTGCAGCGCTGTTTACGACAAATGCATTAAAAGCCCACCACATAATTCACGCCAAACACCTGTTAAAAGGCGGAGCCAAGGCAGGTGCTGTGTTTGTAAACAGCGGCAACGCAAATGTTTATAACGGGCCGGAAGGCATGGCAGCCGTGAAAAAAATAACATCAGGTATTGCAGCTTTGCTGGGGATTAAAGGTTCAAAGGTTCTGATGGCGTCAACGGGCAAGATAAGCCTTGATTTTCCGCTTAAAAAAGTGGAGGCAAAACTACCGGAGCTTTGTGAGGCTCTATCCGAAGGGGATCTTACTTTTCCAAAGGCGATAATGACCACGGACCTCGTGGAAAAGAGCTGCACCGAGCGGGTGAAAATCGGAGGAAAGCAGGTAACCATAACCGGCACCTGCAAGGGTTCGGGAATGATATCTATAAATGTGGCAACCATGCTTGCGTTCATCATGACTGACGCGGCTGTTTCGAAAACAATGCTTGATAAAGCGGTAAGGGAGGCGGTCGCATTATCCTTTAACCGGGTTACGGTTGACGGCGACATGAGCCCGAACGATACCATATACGTCATGGCCAACGGCATGGCCGCGAACAAGGAAATTAAAGCAGCCGGCAAAGACTATAATGCCCTCAAAGAGGGGCTGCTTAAAGTTTTTTACGCGCTCTCTGAAGAGATAGCAGCTGACGGCGAAGGCGCGACAAAACTGCTCAAGTTCACGGTTAAGAATGCGGCTTCCAAAAATGAGGCAGAGGCAGTATGCCGCCAGATGGCCAACTCGCCCCTTGTAAAGACAAACTTCTTCGGACAGGCGCTTAACTTTGGCCGCATAATATCTGCAGTTGGCCAGGCCGGGCCGGGCCTTGACATCTCTAAAACAGGCTTTTACATAAACGGCGTGAAAATAACAGACGGCAAAAGAGTGATAAATCATGAAAAGGCCGCGCCTGAAGTAAAAAAGAAAAAAATAGAGGTAACCGTTGATCTCAAAAAAGGAAAGCACGGCACATTCCTGCTTACCTGCGACTACAGCTATGACTACATAAGGATAAACGCGGACTATACGTAAGACAAGATATTAAGCTATAAGCTATAAGAAAAACAATCAAGACAATCTGTAAATCAGAATAAAACCACATTTAATGAATAATGCTATTTCCATCCTCTACTTTTGTGAGAGGGTAGGGTGAGGGAAGTTTTGCCTTTCTACTTTCACCTATCACCTGTCTCCTATCCCGCGAAGCGCGGGCCTGCAATACGGAGTTTTTCGTAGGGGTCACCCGGTGGGTGACCCGGTATTTAACCCCCTTTTTACCCCTCAAGGGGGTATTATAAAGAGCGGGGCAGAGGGGGTTAGGACGGCGGCACGGAGCAATTGTTTTTATAGGCGCAGGCTTTAAGCCTGAGGTTGTGGGTTTGGGTTAGATGCGGAATACAAAAGGCAAGACGCGGTACAATACAAAGGCAAATCCCCCCTGCCCCCCTTTCTACCCCTCAAGGGGGTACTAAAAAGAGCGGAGCAAAGGGGGTTAGGACAAAATGCGGCACGTCGGCCGTACCCTACAGGGACGTTTTTTTGACGGCAGGGTGAAGACGGGTTTGTTTTCATGTAGGGGAGGGATTCCTATCCCTCCCGGTATTTGGTGTTCGTTTTAAAAACATGGCAAATTAGAAATCCGGTTTTCGGGCGGCGCACCGCACCGCCCCTACGCAGAAAAGATATAATCCTTCCGCAAAGATACGTCTTGTTTCTATGTTTTTAACTGTAAACAACAGGCTTTAAACAATAGACTGTAAACTCGTATTTCAAAAACAATTTTGGGTTGATTTATTAGCATACTATTAGTAAACTTAAAGCATACAGGAGGTTTATATGAAATTTATAAGCGTAAAGGCACTTGCTTCAGGCATGAAAAAGGCCCGCATGGTAATAAGCAGGGAAAAGGCCATAATCACATATAACGGCAAACCCATAGCTATGGTTAACCCGCTGAATGAAGAGAACTTTGAGTATATGGTCAGGGAAGGGATTCTTAACGGATTTAAGGACGCGGTAGAGGAAATACGCTCTGAAGCCGGTAAAGCACAGATTACCGAAAAAGATGTAAAAGAGGCAGTCAAGGCTGTAAGGCGCAAAAAAAGAACCAAACTATGATAAGAGCCGTCATAGATACCAATGTTTTTGTCTCCGGGATAATGAGCCCAAAAGGGCCGACTGCTAAAATAATAGAACTTATATATGAAAACCGGATTATTCCCGTAATTACCCCTGAAATTTATGATGAGATAGGCAGGGTGCTGAAGTACCCTAAGCTTAAGCTTCAGCCGCATTCTGTGGAAAAAGTGCTGGTGTTTCTAAAATTCAAGAGCGTAAAACATAAAAAAATACATGAGGATCTGTCAGGAATACCCGAAGACGACAAAAAATTCGCCGCTGTGGCCATAGGTTCGGGGACAGGAATCATAATAACCGGGAATTTGCGCCATTTTAAGACTATATCAAATTTAATGAAGGTAATCACCCCTTCGGAATTCCTGCAGAGGTATTTCCCGGAATAGCCTTTCTTGCTTATGAATTAACTTCTGCATCCGGTTTTCGGGCGGCGCAGCACACCGCCCCTGCGCAGAAAAGACAGCAGGTTTGTTTTTAACTATAGACTCTAAACTGTAGACTCTGGACTTGTATTTAGTAACTTTCAAATTGTAATAAACCCCTCATAAGGTTATAATCAATATATGGCTATTTTTAACACAACAGAGCCCAGAGGGATTAAAAATATCCTTGTATTTGCAGGGGTATTATTGCTTTTGGCTGTGTCCTGCCGCAAGACATCAGTGCCTACCGCGCCTTTGGAGCCTGTTAACACCCCCACGCTTAGTGCTACTGCGGCTTTGAGCGCTACAGCCACTCTCACGCCTACGCTGCAGCCTTCATCAACAACAACGCCTACAGCCACGCCATCTTATTCGTTTACGGTAACTCCGAGCGCTCAGCAGAGCGCGAGCGAAACCGCGACTCAGAGCGTGACGCAGACGCCGACTGACACCATAACCGCGACCCCTACACACACCGCGACTGTTTCATGGACTGTTACAGAGAGCGTGACTATGACAACGAGCCTTACCAATACCCTGACAGACACACCTGTCAACACCCATACTTTTACCCATACAATGACGGTTTCTTATACGCCTACTGCCTCGCCTACGGTAAACCCGGCGAATTTGGGAAATGTTGTCATGTCGCCTCTGATTTTGTACGCCAAGACAATGGGAAATGAGCTGGAGTTGAAATACACCGCAGGAGACGTGACATGGGCGCCGTCGCCCGGCAGCGGCACTTTGAAAATTACAATTCCTTCGGGATGGAGCCCGCCTTCGCTTGACCCTATGGCGCCGGGGTATTTCAGCGTATCTGTTGACGGCGGTGTACTGCTCGGCAAAGGCGTGTCGGGAATGGATATACTGGTAACTGTAAGAAGCCTCGCGGCAAATACCGGGCAGATTACGGTCAAGTACGGTGACCGCAGTTTCGGCCCGGGTGCGTATGTTGACGGCTCGGGTTTAATCGCCATTCCCGTGGCAGTTGATGAGGATGGCAGCTCAACAGTCGAGCTTGCCTCAAGCCCTGTGGTAAATATCATACCGGCGACACCCACAATGACTCCGACACAAACCCCCATAATAGGAGAGGGTTATATGTCTGTTGTGCCTGACACAGCGGTTGACGGCTCGCAGGGAAACACACTTGAATTCACATTTACCGCAGGCATGTCTGCGTGGTCATCTACGGGAGGCACGATACGAATAACGCTTCCAGCGGGTTTCAGTGCGCCGAGCCTGACCTTAAGCCAGCCGGGGTATTTTTATGTCACCGCGACAGGGTGCGACTGGGTTACGCAGGCTGTAGAGGGTCAGGACATAATATTAAGCGTAAGTTCGCTTGTGCCAGTAACAGGGCAGGTGAAAATATACTATGGCTACAAAAGTTTCGGCGGGCCCGGAGCTGTCATAAACGGCGCGGGCACATACACGCTTGTTACAAAGACAGATATAAACGGTTCTAATGTTTATGAAATTTCAGACTCGCCGGAGTTTTACGTCATACCGCCGTCCCCGACCGTTACGATGACGCATTCAATAACACCGACTATTTCAGAGACGCATACTATAACCGAGACGCATACTATTACAGAAACCCATACCATAACCGAGACTCATACCATAACCGCAACGCACACTGTTTCACCCACGGTTACGGCTACGCCGACTTTTACCGCGTCGCCTACGCCTTTTTGGGATTTCCTCATGCCAAAGGGTTTCTCCGACGGCAGGGCGGAGGATTTGTCGCTTTCTGTCCATGACGGAATACCTTATGTATCTTATTCAGACTGGGCGCGTACCCAGAGGGCGACTCTGATGAAGTTTGAAAACGGCTCGTGGGAGAGCGTCGGCGCAAAAGGGTTTACCTCAGGCATTGCCTATGAGACCTCGCTTTTTGTTTATGACGGCATACCCTACATGGTGTACAGGGATTATAACAACGGTTCAAACAAACTGACCACGATGAGATACGTGGAGTACACAGGCGGCTGGGAGTATGTGTGGCAGAGGGAGTACACCTCAGGCGCGGGCTTCTCGCCCTCGCTTTATGTTTACGCTGATGAGCCGTTTACGGCTTTCCGCGACGCAGCCTCGTCAGACAAAGCCTCGCTGATGAAATACCGCTACCTCGCAGGGTGGGAGTACGCGGGCAGTGCGGGCTTCTCTGACGGCACGGTATCTGACGTGTCACTCAGCTTTAACACGGTTACAGGAGAGCCTTATGTCGCTTACCGCGACTGGTCAAACGGCTACAGAGCAACGGTCAAAAGACTGACCGCAGGCACGTGGCAGACGGTAGGCGCCCAGGCGTTCTCGGCAGGCGGAGCGCAGTACATATCACTGCATGTTTATCAGAACACGCCTTACATAGCATACATGGATGTCGCGAACGGAAACAAAGCGACTGTAAAGATGTATAACGGCTCCTCGTGGGTAAACGTGGGCAGCGCGGGCTTTACTGCAGGCACGGCCGAGTACCTCTCGCTTTATGTGTATAACGGCACGCCTTTCCTCGCCTACAGGGACTGGGCAAACGGAAAACGCGCGACAGTCGCTCGCTTTAACGGTGTTTCATGGGATGTGATAGCGGTGGTCTCGGACGGGGATGCCTCTTTCATCAGGATGAAGTTTGATGAAGCAGCCGGATGCCCGTATGTGGCTTTCCAGGACGCGGCGAATTCATACGGTGTAACCGTTGCAAAATATTACGGTTCGTTTTAGAATATAAACCTGTTTTTTACGAAAATAACGGAGATGACATGGCCCTTACAAGCGTGAGAAAAGCAAATACAGAGACATTTTTCAGGGACGGCGAGCAGCTGGCAAAATGGGTTTATTCCGCCGACGGCGCCTCAGTGAAAAAAGAGGGCGAGAAAATAACAGGTGAAGTGGAAACAATATTCATGGAGCCGGGCGGAAAGTCCAGGCAGATAAAGTGTTTTTACTCGGGTAATGAGCTTTCTTCAGGAACATATCTTTTATGTTCGGAACAAGGCGGCATAATTCAGGAAGTAGAATACAAAAACGGCGTGCCTGACGGGCCGGTAAGGATTTTTTATCCTTCGGGAAAGCTAAAATACGAGGGTTCGTATAAGTCAGGGGTTCCGCAGTGGGATTCAAAGACATATTATGAAACAGGAACCGTGCAGACCAACAAAACGACGGATTCGGGTATTCAGATGTATGCGGGTTATTATGTCTCGGGCGCCAAAGAAGTGGAAATGAGTTATAAAAGCGGTAAAGAACAGGGGCCGTTTCGGATATTTTTTGAGTCAGGCGCGGTCAAGGTGGAGGGCACAAATTTCGAGGGTAAAAGGCAGGGGCTCTACCGCATATACCACGAAAATGGCAAGGTTAAAATGGAAGGCAGATATGAGAACGGAATGTCAGAAGGGCTCTTTACGGTTTACAGCGATGCCGGACGCGTGGTGATGGAAGAAACGTACAAGGAAGGAAAACCAAACGGCCCGAAACGAACCTTTTACGACAGCGGTAAAGTAAAGACCGAAAATGACTGCATAGGCGGAGTTGAGAAGGGCAAGTTCAAGATTTATTACGAAGAGGGCGGCGTAAAGGTGGAAGGCGAATTCATAAACGGCAAGGAAAACGGGCCCTACAGGATTTTTTACAAGACAGGTGAGTTAAAAATAGAGGGTCATTACAAAGACGGAGTGGAAGAAGGGCCCTACAAGCTGTTTTACAAAAGCGGCAAATTGCAGATACAAGGACAGTACAAGGCAGGCAGGGAAGACGGGGATTTTACACTGTTTTACGAGTCCGGCGCGGTCAAGGCAAAGGAAACATTTAAAGAGGGAAAGCAGGAAGGCATGTTTAAGGTTTTTTATGAAAGCGGAAAACTGATGGAACAGAGGATGTATAAAAACGGGGAAATAGCAGCCGCACAGAAGTGGGATGAGGAAGGGAAAGAGATAAAGTAAGTTGAAAGTTGAAAGCTGACCGTACTAACTTTCAGTTTTAAACTTTCAACTTTCAGCTAAAAATAAGATTTTAACTTTCCGGAGGTTTTCCATGGCTCATACTCCAAAACAGCGCGAGAGATGGGGTTCTAAAATAGGAATAATACTTGCGGTCGCGGGGTCGGCTGTCGGGCTTGGTAATTTCCTCCGCTTTCCCGTGCAGGCAGTGCAGAACGGCGGCGGCGCTTTCATGATACCTTACTTTGTTGCCCTGCTTGTTGTTGGCATACCGCTCATGTGGGTAGAGTGGACCGCAGGCCGCTACGGCGGAGGATTCGGGCACTCTACTGCGCCCGGGATTTTCCACACCATGAGCAATAAAAACCGCTTCATAAAATACTTCGGTGTCATAGGCATGTTCGCGCCTATTGTCATATTCCTGTACTACTGCTACATAGAGTCGTGGCTCTTGGGCTACATGTTCTACACCCTGACCCCGCAGTACTCACAGGCGCTGGCCTCGGGCGCGATGGGGGAGTTTTTTGGAAAATACATAACAGTCGAGCCCTCGCTTAAGGGCATATTCTCGCCTACATATTTTTTCTTTATCATAACCTTCTGCCTCAATTTCGGGATACTCTATTTCGGGATCCGCGGCGGCATAGAGCGGGTGGCAAAAATAGCAATGCCTCTTCTTCTCATACTCGGGGTCATACTGATGGTTAGAGTACTGACGCTGGGGCTTGATTACGCGACGCAGACACCGTGGAAAGTGACAGACGGGCTTGGATACCTTTGGAACCCTGACTTTTCAAAACTCACAAGCGCCAAAGTCTGGCTCGCGGCTGCAGGACAGATATTCTTTACCTTGAGCGTGGGTATGGGCGTTATTATCACTTATGCGAGTTATCTAAAGAAAGAAGATGACGTGGCGCTCTCCGGGCTTACCTCGGCCTCTACAAACGAGTTTGCAGAGGTGATAATAGGAGGCAGCCTCATAATACCCGCTGCGTTTGCCTTCTTTGGGCCGGAAAAAATGCTGGATATCGCAAACGGAGGGACATTCGGACTCGGTTTCATTACAATGCCCATGATACTCGATAAAATACCGCTTTCAACAGTATTCGCTTTTGCATGGTTCCTGCTTCTGTTCCTTGCAGGATTGACATCCTCGCTCTCTATGCTGCAGCCCGCGGTGGCTTTTTGTGAGGATGAGTTTAACACTTCGAAGAGAAGGGCAGTAACCCTGATAGGGATTGTTTCATTCATCCTCATACAGCCGGCGATATTTTTCATTGGAAAGGGAGTTGTTGATGAGCTTGATTTCTGGGCAGTCAATGTCGGGCTTGTCGTGTTCGGTATTTTTGAGGTTATTATCTTCGCATGGATTTTCGGCATAGACAAAGCCTGGGACGAGGTGCATCTGGGAGCGCAAATGAGGGTGCCGGGGATTTACAAGTTTATAATCAAGTATGTAACGCCGCTATTTTTGTCAGCTATTCTCATCACGTGGCTGGTGCAGGACGGGTTCAAGATGATAATGATGGAAGATGTCCCGCAAGAAAACAAACCCTACATCATAGGCACCCGCCTGATGCTCGCGGCGATTTTCATAGTATTGTCTGTAATGGTGCATCTTGCATGGAAAAAAAGAAAAAACAACCCGCACCTCTTTGAAATAAAAGGAGGCAAAAAATGACTATAGCAGGCGTAGTTATGATGTCGCTCGCATGGATTGTCATCATAGGCCTTACAGTTTATTGTTTCCGGAGAATGTTCTAACCCCCTTTTTCAAAAAAGGGGGGGGAAGGGCATTTGACTTTAAAGTATTAATCCCTGTTTTAAGTATCCAAACCAAAATCCACAAGACAAAAGTTTTAAACCAACCCTGACCCTGTAGGGGAGGGATTCCTATCCCTCCCGGTATTTGATTTTGGGTTTGACGGCAACGACAAGGACATAAAGGCAAATCCCCCCTAGCCCCCCTTTGGAAAAGGGGGTTAGGACCATTAAAAACATAAACCTGTTGTAATCTTAAAAAATCTGTTGTATTATGCATTGTTTTCATCAAAACAACCGGACGGTAAATATATGATAGAAATGAAGATTAACGGGCTCGCTGTTGACAACTCCTCCAAAATGCCCGTCGTTATACTTACTGATCTGGAAGAAAAACGTTTTTTACCCATATGGATCGGGGTTTATGAGGCTGATGCCATACTGATGGCCATGGAGGCTATCAGCGTTCCCCGTCCCATGACACATGATCTGATAAAAGGAATCATGGACGCAGTAGAAATTTCAGTTGACAGAATAGTTATTCATGATATAAAAAATAATACATTCTTTGCCAAAATACATATGATAAAGGACGGGAAGGAATACGAAATAGATTCCCGGCCGTCTGACGCGATAGCGCTCGCCTTGCGGGTTGAGGCGCCGATATTTGTATCAGAGACAGTCATAATGGAAGCAACCATAATGGACAAAGATAAGTACCGCAAAGAAATGGATGAGTTTAAAGAATTTCTTAAGGATATAAATCCGTCTGATTTTATTAACTACAGGGAATAGATGGGAAGCTCTTTTTTTAGAAAAGCTTTGGAACGCTGTTTCACGGATGCACCATGGCGTTAAAAGGCTTTGACAGAGAGGCTTTAAAGGATCTTGCGACCATAGGCAATCTTGGATTTATGCTGGTGTTTTCGACTTTTGCCGGCTTGGGAGCGGGATTGCTGATTGATAAGGTCACAGGCTTAAGCCCCCTTTTTACAATACTGCTTTTCTTTCTCGGCATAGCCGCGGGTTTCATAAACCTGATAGTAAAGGCTTCCATAAAGAAATGAACAAAAAAAGGGTGCTTATAATGTTCGGCGCCTGCCTCGCCGCTGCAGGGCTTTTTTACCTGACGGGAGACTCCGGAAACGCGAATGGCGCCATAGCGGGGCTGCTTACCGGCGCGCTGAATACGGTGCTGATAGTTTTTACGGTAAAAAAAACAGTGGTGCCGGGCGCCGTGCCTCCGCAGGCTGCGGTAAAAAGTGCGGTTGTATTTATGGCAAAGCTCGGGGTGATAGGACTTATAATTGCGTCAGTGGTATCAAAAAATGAAATATTTGGTTTGGCAGGTTTTATAACGGGCTTTACGGCTGTGGTGGCGATACTGCTGCTGGAGGGCTGGAGATACGGAAGAGCAAAAAATAACGGTGAGGAGAGATAATGGGAGAGTCGATACATTACCATTCGTTTATTCCGTTCCTTAATGACCACGCTTTTACAATAGTATTAATGATGTTCATGGCATATGCGATAGTTTTCGCTATTTTATTTCTCGGCACCAGAAAACAGAAACTGCGGCCGGGAAAGGCGCAGAACCTTGTCGAGTGGGCTGTCATGTATGTTGTTGATTATGCCGACACGGTAATTGGAAAAAAAGAGGCCCCCCGTTTTTACCCGCTTCTTGTCATGCTTTTCTTTTATATACTTGTAGGCAATCTGCTGGGCCTTATACCCGGTTTTATATCCCCGACATCTGCACTCTCGGTTACGGCAGCGCTCGGCGTCATGGTTTTTGTATATGAGTGGGTTTCGGGCATAGCAAAAAAAGGGCCGATTAAATACTTTGCCCACTACTTCGGGCCCCCGGGAATTCCTACGCCTATCAGGCCCTTTCTTTTTGTAATAGAACTGCTGTCTGACTTTGCGAGGCCTGTTTCCCTGACTTTCAGGCTTTTTGGAAACATAATGGCAAAAGAAACCCTGTTGGGAGTACTGATAGTTCTCGTAATACTGCTCGGGCCGGCATTCACGACTGACGGCATCAGCGCGTTTCTTGCGTCGTTTGCCTTTATTTTAAGGCCCCTTATAATATTACTCGGAGTACTGGTTAGCGTGATACAGGCGGGTGTTTTCACCCTGCTTACGGCAATATATATCGGCGGAGCGGTGGCTGCACACGACCACGCCGAAGAACACGAAGCGCATTAAGAAATTTAAGATTCCTCACAGGAGGTGAAAGGTTTGAAAAAGATTCTTGTAGTGGTTATGTCAATGGTTTTTGTTCTTGCACTGGCAACGGTAGTAGCGGCTGCTGCGGAAACGGGAGACGCGGGAAAAGCGACAAATGAAAGCGTAAACTTCTTTGCGCTGTCGGCGCTTGCCGCCGCGCTCGGCGTAGGTATTGCCGCGCTCGGATGCGGAATCGGTCAGGGAATCGCAACAGGCAAAGCCTGCGAAGCGGTTGCAAGGCAGCCTGAAGCGGGCGGAAAAATACAGATGCTCCTGATCCTCGGGCTCGCGCTTATTGAGTCGCTCACGATTTATGCTCTTGTAATAGGCTTCATCCTTATATTTGTCAACCCCTTTAAGGCGTTATTCATAGGGTAATGTTTTTGCGGCGGCTTTTACGGCCGCCGCCGGACTTATAGATTAAACCAAACGCGCGTAAGGCGCGGCGGAGGAAAAAATGAAAATAGATTTGCCGGTACTGATCATACAGCTCGTGACATTCCTTATAGCGGCGCCGCTTGTGTGGAAACTTTTCATAGGGAGCCTGATTAAAACGCTCAAAAAGAGGGACGATTTCATAACCGACAGCCTTGATAAGATTGAGAAAGACAAGTCGGATATTGAAAACATGAAGGCTGAATATGTGGCAAAGCTTGCTGAAATGCATGCAAAGGCTCACAAGGCTTTCAGCGACTCGGTCGCGGAAGGCGAGAAGTCAAAGGCCAGGATAGTGGATGAGGCTAAGGCCGAGGGGCGCAAAATGGTGGAAGACGCAAAAAGGGAGATAGAGGCGGAAAAGAGGCGCGCCATAGAAGAGGTAAAGGACACTATAGTTGACCTATCGATACTCGCGGCGCAGAAGGCTGTAAAGGCAAAAATAGGCAAAAAAGAGCAGTTTGATGTTGTGGCCGATGTTTTCAGGCAGATAGAAAAAAATTAAAAAGAGGGAAATATGGCTGATAAGGTACTTCCGTTAAAATATGCAGAGGCGCTTTTTACGCTTGCGGGAGGAGCGGCGAACGCCAAAAACGTCAGAGAAGAGCTCGATTCCGTGAGGGCCGCGCTTGACTCTGAACCGAAATTCAGGGCGGTCATGATGCACCCCGGAGTGAGCAGGGAGGACAAAAAATCCCTGATAAAAAATATTTTTGGCGGAAAAATCTCCGCTACTGCCATGAATTTTATAATGCTGATTATAGATAAAAAGAGAGAGCGTATTTTTGACGCTGTCTGCGAAGCGTTCGGCGAAAAGGTGGATGACAGCCTGAACCTCAAAAAAATAACCATAGAAACAGCCTACCCGCTGACTGCAGACGAGCGGGGGACTGTGGTCAGGAAACTTGAGAAAGCAATGAAAAGCAAACTGACTGTTGATGCGAGGGTTAACCAGGGTATGATGGGCGGAATCATAATACGGGAAAAAATGAGGCTGATAGACGCGAGCGTCATACAGTTTATCAATTCCCTTAAAAAAAGCCTGAAGTCAAAAAGTGCGGTGCCGGTTGAAAAACCTGTTGCGAAAAAGACGGCAGTAAAAAAAGCAGCCGACAAACCGGCAAAAAAGGCCGCAGCAAAAAAAGCTGCGAAAAAGCCCGTAAAAAAAGTGGTTAAACCAAAAAAGAAAAAATAAAGACACATATATGACAGGAGGAAAATGATGCAGATAAAACCGGAAGAGATTACAGGTATAATCAGAAGCCAGATAGAAAAATATGAGGCAAAGGTGGAACTCACCGAAGTCGGCCAGGTAATACAGGTCGGCGACGGCATCGCGAGGGTTTACGGGCTTGATAACGTCATGTCAATGGAGCTGCTTGAGTTCCCGGGCCAGGTATTCGGCGTGGCACTCAACCTTGAGCGCGACAACGTCGGAGTCGTTCTGATGGGGGATGACAAGGGTATAAAAGAGGGCGACACCGTGAAAAGAACAGGCAGGATTCTTTCGGTGCCTGTCGGCAAAGAACTCATAGGCCGCGTTGTAAACCCGCTCGGCCATCCGATAGACGGAAAGGGGCCGATTAACACCACCAAATTCCGCGAAGTCGAGGTAAAGGCAGCCGGTGTTGTTGACAGAAAAGGTGTGCACGAGCCGCTGCAGACAGGTATAAAAGCCATAGACGCTATGATACCCATAGGCCGCGGGCAGAGGGAACTGATAATCGGCGACAGGCAGACGGGTAAAACTGCAATAGCCATTGATGCTATCATAAACCAGAAGGGCAAGGACGTAACATGCATATATGTGGCCATAGGACAGAAACAGTCAACTGTCGCAAGGGTTGTTGACAATCTTGAAAAACACGGTGCAATGGCCTATACGATTGTGGTATCTGCAAACGCATCAGACCCGGCGCCGCTGCTGTATATTGCGCCTTATGCGGGAACAGCCATGGGCGAGGAATTCATGTACAACAATGGGCATGTACTCATTGTTTACGACGATTTGTCAAAACATGCTGTGGCATACAGGCAGATGTCGCTGCTGCTCCGCAGGCCGCCGGGCCGCGAGGCTTATCCGGGCGACGTTTTTTACCTCCACTCAAGGCTTCTTGAGAGGGCCGTCAAGCTTGACGACAAGCACGGCGCAGGCTCCATCACGGCGCTTCCCATAATTGAAACACAGGCCGGCGACATTTCAGCTTATATTCCCACAAATGTTATTTCAATTACAGACGGGCAGATATTCCTCGAGGGAAACTTATTTGCAGCAGGCATCAGGCCCGCCATCAACGTCGGGCTCTCGGTTTCAAGGGTCGGCGGAAATGCACAGACAAAAGCGATGAAACAGGTGGCCGGAAAACTAAAACTCGACCTCGGGCAGTACAGGGAACTCGCGGCATTTGCGCAGTTCGGAACTGAGCTCGACAAATCATCCGAAATGCAGCTCGCCCTTGGAAAGAGGATGGAAGAAATCCTGAAACAGGGCCAGTATGTGCCGGTTGATGTCGAGGACCAGATAGTAATTATTTACGCGGGAATCAACAGGTACCTTGATGATGTGCCTCTTGACAAGGTGGATGCTTTTGAAAAGGGCTTAATTTCATACATAAAGGAAAAACACTACGACATACGCACGGAGATAAATGAAAAGAAACAGCTCTCCGATGAGCTGAAGAAAAAAATGGACAGGGCTGTATCGGAATTTAAAGCCGCATTTAAAAAGTAAAGGGAGCCCCTAAATGGCGACACTAAGGGAAGTAAGGAAAAGAATAAAAAGCGCCCAGAACATACAGCAGATAACAAAGGCAATGAAGATGGTATCTGCGGCTAAACTCAGAAAAGCGCAGGAGAGGATACTCTCGGCAAGGCCCTACTCGGATAAAATAGAGGAGGTCATAGCGGACCTCGTGAGAAAAGCCGACCCAAAGCTCTTTCCCCTGGTCAGAAAGAACGAATCTGTTTCAAAAGAAGCGGTGGTTTTAATTACGGCGGACAAGGGTCTTTGCGGAAGCTTTAACACAAACCTTGCAAAGGAAGCAATGTTAAAGATGAAAGATGCCCCCGACCTTGTGCTGTATTACATCGGCAAAAAGGGAATGGACGTATTAAAAAGGTTCGGCAGGGAATCCGTAATGTTCAAATACAATGACAGGAACATAAGCTGGTTTGAGGTGGAAGAGGTTTCAAACGCGCTGATAAAGCACTATGCGGCCGGCGAATACAGGAAGGTTGAGATTATTTACAGCAGTTATCAGAACAATATGCAGCAGAAAATAGTTCGCAAGCAGATACTGCCGGTAGTATTTGACAGGAAAGAGGACAAAGAAGAACCTGCAAAGGATTTTATATACGAACCGGGCGAGGAAGCGGTTCTTAACAACCTCATAGAAAAATACATAAAGACCACGATGTTCCGCGATGTACTTGAATCGCAGGCGTCGGAACACGGCGTCAGAATGGTGTCGATGGAAATGGCGACAAAGAATGCGGGCGAAATGATAACTTCGCTTACACTGCTAGCCAACAAGACCCGCCAGGCCGCGATAACAGGGGAGATAATGGAAATAGTGGGCGGAGCAAATGCGATTAAAAACGGATGAGAAGCTGAAAACTGAAAGCTTGAAACTTAAAAAAACAGAATAATTTCAATACTCGAAGGAGGAAGAGATGAATAAAGGAAAAGTGGTTCAGGTCATCGGGCCCATCATTGACGCGGAGTTCTCGGAGGGCAAGCTGCCTGAGATATACAACGCGCTGAAGATACAGGGCGAATATTTGATAGCAGGCGAAAGAAGGGAGATAAACCTGACCGCCGAGGTGGCAACGCATATCGGAGACAATACAGTACGCTGTGTTGCGATGAGCGCGACCGACGGAATTTCGCGCGGAATGGCTGTTTCTGACACCGGGGCGCCCATAATGGTGCCTGTAGGTGAAGAGACGCTCGGCAGGGTGCTGAACGTTTTAGGCGAGCCTGTTGACTATATGGGGCCTGTGGAAACCAAGAAGAAAAGCCCTATCAGGAGAAGCCCGCCTTCTTTTGAAGAACTGGAAATAAAGACAGAGATGTTTGAAACCGGTATTAAAGTTCTTGACCTGCTCTGCCCTTACTCCAAAGGAGGAAAAGTCGGCCTCTTCGGCGGAGCGGGTGTAGGCAAGACTGTCGTCATAATGGAACTCATCAGAAACATAGCCCAGGAGCACGGAGGCTTTTCCGTATTCGCGGGAGTCGGAGAGAGGACAAGGGAAGGCACTGATTTAAGAAATGAAATGATGGAATCAGGGGTTATCAAAAAGACAGCCCTAATATACGGACAGATGAATGAGCCGCCGGGAGCAAGGCTCCGCGTTGGTTTAACCGGCTTAACGGCTGCAGAATACTTCAGGGATGAGGGCGGAAAAGACGTACTGCTCTTCATAGATAACATATTCAGGTTTACACAGGCAGGTTCGGAGGTTTCAGCCCTGCTTGGAAGGATGCCTTCGGCCGTTGGTTACCAGCCGAACCTGGCAACAGAGATGGCGGAACTGCAAGAGAGAATTACATCAACTAAAAAAGGGTCAATAACATCGGTTCAGGCTATTTACGTTCCTGCGGATGACTTGACAGACCCTGCGCCTGCAAATGCCTTTGCCCACCTTGACGCGACCACCGTTCTTTCAAGGCCGCTCTCGGCGCTTGGTATTTATCCCGCTGTTGACCCGCTTGACTCGACCTCATCCATCTTAAAGCCCGAAGTAGTCGGCGAAGAGCACTATCAGGTGGCGATGGAGGTAAAGAGGATACTTCAGCGTTACAAGGATCTGCAGGATATCATAGCTATTCTCGGCATAGACGAACTTTCCGAACAGGACAAACTCATAGTCGCGCGTGCGAGAAGGATACAGAAATTCCTGTCACAGCCCTTCTTCGTAGCCTCGCAGTTTACCGGCCACGAAGGCAAATACGTATCTGTAAAGGATACGGTTGCGGGATTCAAGAAACTTGTAAACGGCGAGCTTGACACGCTTCCCGAACAGGCGTTTTATATGTCAGGCAGTATTGAAGAGGTAATAGAGAAAGCAAAGACGATGGCCCAGTAGAGGCGGTGGAAAAAAATGGCCAAATTATTTGATATCAGCATAGTGACCCCTGAGAAAAAAGTATTTGAGGGAAAAATACAGTCGTTGACAGCTCCCGGCATAGAGGGGGATTTCGGAGTTCTGGCTTCGCATGCTGCTTTTGCGACAGTGCTTGCGCCGGGAGTCGTTGAGATAAAACACGAGGACTCAAGGCAGGAACTTATAGCGGTGTCGGGCGGTTACATAGAAGTGGCAAAAGACAAAGCAGTGCTGCTGCTTGAAACAGCCGAGACAGAGGCGGATGTTGATGTCGAGGCCGCAAAGAGAAGAAAAGACGAAAAGGAAAAATTGTTAAAGGCCAAATCCGCGGGCGATGTGGATTACGACAAAGTAAAGGCCGAACTGCTGAAAGAAATATCAAGGCTCAAAGCAATACAGGTGCTTGAAAGACGCAGAAAGCACTGAACGTCATAGATATGACAACTAAAAAAACGTTAATAATTATTTTATGCGCTGTTTTTTTTGCATCCTGTTCCGGACGTGCCAAACTGCCTGAAGGGGCGATAGCCGAAATAGGAGAGGCTGACCCGTCTGTTGCGGGCCTGACAGCGGCAAATACTGAGAAGATGCGGTGGGAGTTTTATGATGCGCAAAAAAAAGAAGTAGGGTACGCTCCTGTTCCCGGCGGCACAAATAAATTTAAATCATTTGAAAGTTTCAACCCCTCGGGATTTATAGTGGAAATAACAGGCAGCGACGGCTCTAAAAGAAGCGTGCCTCCGTATTTAATGGGCGAGATAGCTTACTCTCCCGACCGCCGTTATCTGTGTTTTAATATGCGGCTCGGAACATCGCCCAACACTACCGCAGCCATACTTGATATCAAATCAAATGCTGTAATATTCAGTTTTTTACTTGAGGACAAAAAGCAGGTTGCAGGCGCCGCAGGATACGGTATCGCTATGGAGCGTGTTTACAGACGGCTGAGAATGTCGGACGGCGGAAGATATTTTTCCAGTTCTGAGTTTTCTGCAGGAAAGAATTCGGTTTGCCTGTATAATTTTGATGATAAAAAAAAGATACGGGAGTTTGAGTCTGCGGAGTTCGGAATTTTTGACGGGGAGGATTTTTATTATACGGATATGTCGGCTTCTCCGGCGGTGCTGATGAAATCATCCCATCCCTATAATTCTTCGGAAAAAATAGGCGATATAGAGGGAAGGATAATAGATGCTTCTGCAGGAAAAGGAAAAGTATTAGTTACAACATCGGACAGCATTTATATTGTTACTGAGGGAAAACTGAGTAAGACTGTTGACTTTAAAGAAATATCAAAAAAGTTTGAGATTTTTGAAGTGGTTACTGCTGATGCCGGGTTTAAAGATGACGGAAGCGCAAACCTGTTCCTTACGGTAAAACGCTACTTGGAAGGAAAGTACACGTGGAGCATATACGGCGGAATCTTTTAAAAAGACCGTAACTTTAACGTGAAAACGGACTCTAAACATAGAGGCATACCGGCTGAAATCGTATATTATTAAAGGCTTTTGCAAGGGGATTATACTGCTTGACACCTGTAATATGAAATGATATATTCTTTCAAAGAGGTGAAAAAATGAAAATCAGTAAGTTAATAAAAAGAGCTATTTTTGTCTCTGTTTTGTCATTATTTTCATTACAGTTGTTTGCTGACCAGGGGACGACCTCTGCAGTATTCCTTAAACTGGAGCAGGGCGCAAGGCCTATCGCGATGGGCGGTGCATACACGGCAGCAGCTGATGATGTTAATTCAATTATATGGAACCCCGCCGGGCTCTCAAGGATTCCGGCTCTTCAGATTACTTTTATGCATTCGGTATGGTTTACCGACATCTTCTATGATTATCTCGCGGCGGCTTATCCGTTTGGAGAAATAGGAACTTTTGGGCTCGGGATAGTATATGTAAACTCAGGCGAGATTCCCAGATGGAACGAGCTCGGCGTGTCAGGCGACCCTTTCAGCGCAACCAGCATAGGCTTTAACATATCTTACGGAACTATGATTAATAAGGAACTCGCCCTCGGCGCAACAATCAAAATATTCAATGAATCAATAGATGACAAGAGTTCGCTCGGGTTTGCGGCGGATATCGGCGCGATTTACCAGCTGCCGATAAAAGATCTGCAGGCAGGGGTCGTGGCGCAAAATCTCGGCCCGCAATTTGGTTTCGGAGAGGCATTTATGCTTCCTATCAATGTCAGGGTAGGATTAAGCTATACCGGAATAAGAAATATGATGCTAAATCTTGACTATATCCAGCCTATAGAAACATACGGGATACTCGCGCTCGGGTTTGAATACTGGTACAAAGACATAGTTGTATTGAGGATGGGCTACCAGTTCCAGGGCATGTTTGACATGAATAAATACACCGAGTACGTGGCAATTCCCGCGATTTTTACCGGATTTGTCATGGGCGCGGGAGTAAAGATAGACATATATGAAATAGATTATGCATACAGAAATCTGGGCGTGCTTGAAAGCACTCACCGGTTCGGCCTTACTTTAAAATTCAAATAACAGGCACAAAGCGGAGGTATAAATGGCAAGGGTAGTCATCAAAAATGTATGGAAGAAATACGGCAACATAGTGGCGGTAAGGGACGCGAATATAGTCTGCGAGGACAAGGAAT
>CAYGHG010000004.1:26508-49795 GCA_964349515.1 uncultured Spirochaetia bacterium | reverse complement strand
TACGGCAACATAGTGGCGGTAAGGGACGCGAATATAGTCTGCGAGGACAAGGAATTTCTGATACTCGTAGGGCCCTCTGGCTGCGGAAAGACGACCACACTGCGTATGGTGGCAGGGCTGGAAGAAGTAACGCAGGGAGAGATTTTTATAGGGGACAACGTAGTAAACGACATACCGCCTAAAGACCGCGACATAGCGATGGTGTTCCAGAACTATGCGCTGTACCCGCATATGACGGTAGAGGAAAATATGGCATTCGGGCTTAAGCTGCGCAAGTATCCGAAAGCCGAGATAAAGCAGAGGGTGGACGAGGCCGCAGACATACTGTCAATACAGGTGCTGCTGAAAAGAAAACCCAAAGAACTCTCCGGCGGAGAGAGGCAGAGGGTGGCGGTAGGCCGCGCGATAGTGAGAAAGCCGAAAGTATTCCTGTTTGACGAGCCGTTGTCAAACCTGGACGCCAAGCTGAGGGTTCAGATGAGGGCGGAGCTTTCGAAACTGCATACAAGGCTTCAGGCGACGATGATATACGTTACGCACGACCAGGTAGAGGCAATGACTATGGGCGAGAAGATAGTGGTAATGAAAAAGTCCGAGGTACAGCAGATAGATGCGCCGAGGTCTTTGTACGACAAGCCGAGAAATAAATTTGTGGCGGGGTTCATAGGGAGCCCGGCGATGAATTTCATAGAGGGGACAATAGAAGAGAAAAAGGGCGGGCTGTACTTTAACGAGGAAAACTTTGAAGTGCGCGTGCCTGACGCGTTTGCAGATAAGCTCAAAGGCCAGGCCGGAAACGAAATAGTGATGGGAATAAGGCCTGAAGATATATATGACAAAGTGTATGCGCCTAACGCGAGTGCTGACTCTACTTTGAACGCGACAGTTGAGGTGGTAGAGCAGCTGGGAAGCGAGAACTACGTATATCTGACGACGGGAAAGACCCCGTTTATAGCAAAGATGGATACTGACGCGGGAGTTGAAGTAAACCAGGACATAGAGCTGGTGTTTGATATGAACAAGGCGCACTTCTTTGACTCCAAAACAGAAGACGCCATTATATAAGAGAATGAAAAAACAAAGCCTGCGGGGTGTACCCCGCAGGCTTTGTTTTTTTGCTCTGTTCTTTTTGCTGTTCTGCGCTGCCTCGTACTGCGGGCCGGCCGCTAATGAAGAGCAGAAAAGAGAAATGCCTGTTACAAGCAATTCGGCCGGCGGGCAAGCCGTAAAACGCACCGCCGACGCGGCCGCCAACACCACACTTCCTATATATATAACCGCTGACACGCTCTCGTATCTTGAAGGGCACGGTGAAATCCGTGCCAAAGAAAACGTCATACTGCGCCACGATGATGCGGTCATTTTTGCGGATGATATTTATATCAACACAAAAACAGGGGATATTTACGCACGGGGAAATGTGCTTGCCATTCAAAACGAGTCGAGAATATACACAGACAGCCTGGAATACAACACAAATTCAAAAACCGCAAAGTGCGTGAACGCAGACATCTCTTCGGCCCCGTGGCGCGGCTCCTGCTCCCTGATAGACAGTTCTGAAAAAAAACACAGCCTGACTGACGCGGTAATAACCACGTGTGATATGGAAAAACCACATTACAGGATTACGGCTTCAGCCATTAATTTTTACGTGAATGACAGGGTGGAAGTCTTTAACGCTGTAGTGTACATCGGCGCTATACCAGTGCTTTACTGGCCGTATTACACGCAGCCCATAAACGCAGACAGGCCGCCTTTTGACATAAAACCCGGGCATAATGATTTTGACGGCTGGTACGTATATCTGACTTATAACCATTTTTTCAATTCGGAAAACAGGCTGTCGCTGGGTTATGACTATATGGAGCGCAGGGGCAGCAGGGTGCGGGTGGATTATGATTATGCTTTTGATAAGGATTCAAAGGGCTTCATAAAAGGGTTTTACCAGTATGATAAGATAAAAGACGCAGCAGGCGAAGCTCCGCACAGGTGGGAGGTCAACGCATCCCATAATCAGACGTTTGACGCCTCTAACAGGGCGGGCCTAAGCATATATTCTTTCAGTGATGTGGGACTTGGCAGGGATATTGTGACAGAGATAAAAGACGTATTCAGGCAGAAGTATGACGCCTATTACAACGCTGTGATAAACGGCCACTCAATATCGCTTTCGGTGTCGGATACGGAAGAGATAAATACTTTAACGGCAAAGTATGAAACAACGGCACGGACTCTGCCGAATTTTTCTTACTCGCTGCCTTCGGTCAATATCCTGCCCAATATCTACTACAACCACGGGCTAAGCTTTGTGAGAAATTATACAGCCGATACCTCCTCTCTGGGCTACAGCCAGACAGGTTCTTTTACGCCGAGGCTTACTCTTGGGGGTATCAGGTTTCTTAACGCTTCGCTGTCGGCAAATGCAGGGCTGAATAGCGCCTACTCGGATTATGAGGCGGATGACCGGGATTCAAGGTTCATAAACAACATAAATACATCTGAATCGCTTTCTTTTGACATTGTGCCCGGCGGGATGTTAAGGGGTTCTGCCTCGCATTCTTTTTCACAGAGGCTGAATTACAGGGATGAGGGCAGCGACGGAATTACCTCGAATTCACTGAATATGAATCTGTCCGCGGCTGTATTCGGGCTGAGTATGAATATTGGGACTTCCTATAATATGCTGACAAAACCTTCGGATATGCCCACTACATCTGATTTAAACAGGTTTTCGCCTGTTTCTATGAGCGGCGCATTCGGCACGGGGATGTATTATTTTTCCGCTAATTCAACTTACAGCATTATTGCCAACAGAGTCAAGAATATTTCAATGTCGTTCAGGCTTGAGGATCCTGCGCCTGTCAAACTCTGGAGTGTGGCCGCAACAACGAATTATATCAACAATACGATAGATTACGCCGGAAGCCTGCAGGCTGCTCAGCCTGATTCAATGCGTTTTGCCACAAGCATAAGGGTGCCGGCTGGCAGGGATCTTGATTTCTTTTTCAGCAGGGAGTATGACCTGATAGAAAAGTATGTGACAACGCAGTCTTACACGGTTTCCTGGCGGGTTCACTGCTGGAGCGTTGATTTTTCGTGGATAAAAAGATATGACGGGGCAGAGACGGTCAATTTCTCGCTGTTTATCAGGGACATACCCGGCGCGAGGTTTGACAAGCCGGTTACCGCAATACCAAACTACCGCGAGATGATAGGAATCTGAATATGCAGGAACTTTCGGGAGAGATACAGTACGTAAAGGGAGTGGGGCCTGAAAGGGCGAAAGTTCTTCAAAAACTCGGAATAACAGACCTTTATTCACTCATATATTATTTCCCGCGCATGTGGATTGACCGCTCGACGATAACCCCCATGAAGAAACTGATACCCGGGCAGAAAGCTGCGGTCAAAGGCACTGTCTGGGCAAAAGAAACAAGGCAGATAAGGCCGAGGCTTAAAATTACAACTGTAGTGCTGCGCGACGAGAGCGGGTTTGTGAGTGCGGTGTGGTATAACCAGCCCTACATGGAAAAAGTTTTCAATAAAGGAGATAGTGTTATCATGTACGGCAAAGTGGAAGCGTACAGGGGGAATTTTCAGATGCCGGTGCCGGAGTATGAGGTAATACAGGTTTCAGGTGAGGACAAAACTGAAACGCTGAATGTGAACAGGATTGTGCCGATTTACCCTCTTACGGAAAACCTTTCCCAGAAGCAGTTTAGAAAAATAATAAAAGCCGGTATTGATTCTGTTATCAGTTTGATTGCAGAACCCCTGCCGGAAGAGGTGCTTTCGGCTCATTCTTTAAGCCCTATAAAAGAAGCCCTGATGAACATACACTATCCGGAGGATTTTGCCTCGCTGGAGAGGGCGAAAAGGCGTTTTATATTTGAGGATTTTTTCTTTCTGAAACTTGCTTTTGAGTTTACCCGCAGAAAAATAAGGGAGGAAAAAGGGGTTGTCTTAAATAAAGGCGGCTGTTATCAGAAGGCTCTCGCAGCCCTGCCTTTTAAGCTTACCGGCGCCCAGGAACGTGTTTTGTCTGAAATCTGCGAAGACGTCTCCTCCGGCAGGCCCATGAACAGGCTCCTGCAGGGTGATGTGGGCTCGGGGAAAACTGTTGCGGCATTTCTCGCTTGCGCTATGGCAAAGGACTCAGGTTTTCAGTCCGCAATAATGGCTCCTACGGAGATACTGGCGCGGCAGCATATGAATACGATATCCAAACTGGCAGGGCCTGCGGGAATTCGTGCAGAACTTATAACAGGCGCAATGAAAAAGAAAGAAAGGGCGCAGCTTTTGGAGGCCCTGAAAACGGGCGAAATAGACATATTAACAGGCACCCACGCAATAATACAGGAAGGCGTGGAATTCAAAAGCCTCGGGCTTGCGGTTATAGACGAACAGCACAGGTTCGGAGTTATGCAAAGGGCCGCGCTGGCCGGCAAAGCGGGGATAAAACCACATTCGCTGATAATGACGGCCACGCCCATACCCAGGACTCTGACACTGACTGTTTACGGTGACACGGACCTCTCTGTTATTGATGAGATGCCGCCCGGCAGGAAATCAATAAAAACAATGCTTTTCAGCAGATATGAAAAAAACAAGATAATGGGCTTTCTGTCCGCGCGCATAACCGAAGGCGCACAGATTTACGCTGTTTACCCGCTTGTTGACGAGTCGGAAAAAATACCTCTTAAATCAGCGGTGCAGATGGAAAAGGAATGGTCGCAGAGGTTTCCTGCGGTAAAAACGGCGCTGATACACGGGCAGATGAAAAAGGATGAAAAAGAGGCTGTCATGGCCGGATTTAAATCAGGGGAAGTAAAGATACTTGTGGCAACTACTGTGATAGAAGTCGGGATAGATGTGCCGAATGCCACGGTAATGGTTGTGGAGCATGCCGAGCGCTTTGGGCTTTCCCAGCTGCATCAGCTGAGGGGGAGGGTGGGGCGCGGCGCGGCGCAGTCTTACTGCATCTTGATAGGCGATCCCAACACAGAAGAGGGTTTTAAAAGGCTCAATGTAATGGTAAGCACAACAGACGGGTTCAAAATAAGCGAGGAGGACCTTGCTATCAGGGGCCCGGGGGAGTTTCTTGGCACCAGGCAGCACGGCCTGCCTGAGTTTAAAATAGCCGATATTTTAAGGGACCGCGGGGCGCTGGAAGAGGCGGGGGCCGCTGCGGAGACATTTGTCAATAAAAGTGATATAAATCACTTACAAAAAAAGGCACTTTTTAGTATAATGAAACAGAAATATGGAAATAATATAAACCTCGCAGACGTCGGCTGATTCAACGAAAGAGAAACGAAAGGCATTAAAAGAACTGGCTTTTCATTTTCCGCAACGGAGGTTTTATGAAAATTAAATACTACGGAGTGAGGGGATCTATACCGGTAGCGGGCAAGGATTATTTGAAATACGGCGGAAACACCACGTGTGTTGTAATTGAAGAGGCAAACACAACGCTGATACTTGACGCAGGCACCGGAATAAGAAATTTTGGAAGGCAGCTTCTCATGGAAAAGGGGCCTGTAGGCCACAAACTAAATCTTTTTCTTTCACACTACCACTGGGACCACATACAGGGATTTCCGTTTTTTCCGGAAGCTTACATAAAGGGAAATGAGCTTTCCATATACGGCGAGACTAAATACAATAAAACCGTGCTTGATGTATTAAAAACACAGCTTCAGTACATAAATCACCCCGTAGAACTTTCCGGGATGGCTTCCAAAATTAATTTTAACGAGATAAAGGAATCGGATGAAGTAAACATCGGGCCTTTTAAGCTTACTTTTGCAAAAATAAACCATCCCGCTGGAATGCTTGTCCCGCGTGTCCAGACAAAGAGCGGCTCGTTTGTATTCGCAACAGACATAGAGCACTATTCGGTGCCTGACAACAGGCTTATAAATTTCTGTAAGGACGCGGATATCATTTATTATGATGCGCATTTCACCCCTGAAGAATACCCGAAATACGTCGGCTGGGGCCACTCAACATATGAGGAAGGCATAAAAGTGGCGCAGCTCGCAGGCGCCAAGGAACTGCATCTGTGTCATCACGCCCCGGAACATAACGACGACGCGATAGACGAGATTCAAAGAATAGCCCAGGCCAAATGGGACAAATGCTACGCGGTTCAGGAAGGCTGGGAAGTCGAGATTTAATCAGACGTGCGCGAAGTATTTTTGAGCGCTACGGATGATTATCCCCGACGGAATATTAATAATATTATCCGGAGCGGGATTAGGACGTGCGCGAAGTATTTTTGAGCGCTACGGATGATTATCCCCGACGGAATATTAATAATATTATCCGGAGCGGGATTAGGATTGTTTTAGGTTTTGTGTTCCGGGTTTTGAGTTATAAAAAACGCAAAACCGTAAACTGTATTCCCGAGGTGCTTTGTGGCTGAACAGGTTGCTTATGAGGTCTTAAAATCCATTAAACTCTTTGACGGTATGACTGACGAAGAGCTGGATATCATATCAAAGCGTGTTTTTGAGAAACCATATAAAAAAGGTTCAACTCTGTTTGTTGAAGGAATGGCCGGAGAAGTCTTGTATATCGTGGTGGATGGCGGGGTTGACATAATAAAGAAAACAAAAGAAGGGGACGCTGTTATTGCCGAGATTAAGCCCGGAGAAATAGCGGGGGAGATGTCCCTTATTGACTCGGCGCCGAGGACGGCATCAGGCAAGACCAACTCTGATTCAAGGCTTGTCGTTATTACCAGAAAGAGTTTCAATGAAATACTTGATTCCGACCCTAAAATAGCGGCTAAAATTCTGATGGAACTTCTTAAAATAATAAATAAAAGGCTCAGAATTACCGATAAAAAGTTTGAAGAGAAATAAGATGAAAATCCGCTTAATTTTATCATCGCTTATAATCGCTTTTCTGATTTCCTCCTGCGCCACTGTTCCCGCGCGGCGTGATTACGCCGCGCCCGTTGTAAACCCTTATCAGCAGGCGGTTTCATACCTGTATTTCTCAATAGGATACCTGGCACAAATGTCCGGCGAGTACGGCTCTGCAGAAGAGTATATGAGAATAAGCGCGAAGTATTCTTATGAGCCGGGCCCGGTATTCAGGGAACTCGCCTATTTGAGCACGCTTAGGGGAAACGCACAGCAGGCGGCTGCATATATTGAAGAAGGCTTGGACAGGGACCCTTTTAACGAGGATATACTTATGATGGCGGGAAGGCTGATGATTGAGCGTGACAGATACGTTGAGGCAAAGGAAATTTACGAAAGGCTGATTAAAATTGACCCGCTGCTCAGCGAACCATATTTTTACCTCGGCGTCATAGCCCACAAGAACGGAAAAAATGAAGAAGCGAGGGGATGGTTTGAAAAAAACACGGCATTGTCCCCGGACAGCGCTGCTGCGTACTATAACATAGGCCTCATCTTTGCCTCTGAAGAACAGTATGACGAGAGCCTTGTATATTTTGAAAAGGCGCTGGAAACAGACCCCGATTACACTAAGGCCTATAACTCAATTGCCGGTGTACATGAGATAAAAGGGGAGGACGATAAGGCGGTTTCTGCCTACAGGGCACTGCTGAAAAGAACCCCGCTTGATACTTCCGCACTGAAGTCGGTTGCGGACATATATTACAGGCAGCAGAACCTCTCAAAATCTGCGGCTGTTTACGAGGAAATTCTAAAAATTGAGCCTCATAATGCCGAAATAGAGCACTCGCTCGGGCTTATCCTTTTTAAGATGAAGGATTATGAAGGCGCGCTTTTGCGGTTTGAAAGTGTGGGGCAGAGAATGAATGATTTTATCGTAAATACTTATTATGCGGCGCTTTGCCTGGAAGAACTTAAAAGGTATGACAAGGCGCTTGAAAAGTTTTTTGAAGTGGCGCGCAGGGCTGAAAACCCCATTAACGCCTATTATCATATAGGGTATATATACGGCGAACAGGGGAGAATAGAAGAGGCAGTAAAACTTTTTCTTGAAAAGCTTGAAGAAAATTCGGGCATAGAGGAGTACCACCTGCTGACCGCGGCCTCGCTCTCCGACGCGGGGCGCTACGAAGAGGCAAGGGCTATCTATTTGAAAGCGCTTGAAAAGTTTCCTGATTCAGTCAGGGCGCTTGTAAACCTCGGTTATATATACGACAGGCTGAAAGATACCGATAATGCGCTATCTGTATTTGAAAAGGTTATAACAAAAGACCCGAAAAATGCAGAGGCATACAATTACGTCGGTTACACTTACGCCGAGCAGAACAGAAAACTTGACGAGGCACAGAAACTGATCGAAAAGGCTCTGGAGTTTGACGCAGAAAACGGGTATTACATAGATTCGCTCGGATGGGTTTTTTATATGAAGGGCATGTACCCTGAGGCGCTTGAAAAACTGCTGATTGCGGATAAATATGTTGAGAAAAAGACCGGGAGGGGCGACCCTGTAATTTACGAGCATATCGCCGACGCATACGCAAAGCTCGGCGACAGGGGCAAGGCGCTGTCGTATCTTGAAAAGGCGCTTAATCACGAGAAGGCGGAAAGGAAGCAGGAACTTAAGGAGAAAATAAACGGGCTGAAGGGCGCTGAATGATATTCCTCTCGCCCGCAAAAATAAACCTTTGCCTGGAGATAACCGGCACGGACCCCAAAGACGGATATCACTATATTAAATCTGTTTTTGACCCGGTGTCTCTTTTTGACATCCTTGATATTACAGCCCTGAACAGCGGAAGGATAGAACTGGAGGACATGAACTCCGCGCTGCCCGGGCTTCCGGCAGAGAAAAACATAATATACAAAGCCGCCGCTGCCATGAAAAAAAGATTTGGCTGCCGAAAAGGAGCGAGGATAAAGTTTTATAAGTTCATACCGGACGGAGGAGGGCTGGGCGGAGGAAGTTCAAATGCCGCCACCGTACTAAAGGCGCTCAATAAGCTGTGGGGGTTAAACCGGCGTAAAGGCGAGCTTAAAAAGATTGGCTTTTCTCTCGGCGCTGACGTGCCTTTTTTCATTGATTCAAGAAGGGCGCTTGTTGAGGGAAAAGGGGAGAAAATCCGGGCTGTTAGCGGTAAGAAAAAACTGTGGTATGTGCTTGCTGCGGGAAAAGAGAGAGTGCCGACAAAAGACGCTTACAGGTGGGCTGATGAAGAGAAAAATAAAAACGAAAAAAAACAATATTGTGAAAAGATTTTGTCAGTTTTAGAGGGAAATAAAATGCTTGAAAAGGGCAGTTTTATACTGTATAATGATTTTATCAAAGCTGTTTTAAAGAGAAAGAGTGGAATTGTAGCATTATTAAGACAGCTGAAAAGCCATAGTAGGGGTTTTTGTTCCATGAGTGGCAGTGGCGCAACGGTTTTTTCGGTATTTGAAACAAAGAAAGAGGCTCATAAATGCTATTTAAAAATGAAAGCCGGGAACAAGGGAATATTTACAGCGCTTGTACATTCTTTATAACATAGAAGGAGGCGTAAGGTATGGAGATTACCGAGGTAAAGGTTTTTCCAAGGGGCGCATCTGAGACGGAAGACCAGAAGCTGAAAGCATACGTCAGCATCACGTTTGACAATGTTTTTGTGGTAAGGGGCTTAAAAGTAATTGACGGCAAAAACGGGCTGTTTGTAGTGATGCCGAGCAGGAAACTCTCTGACGGCACATTCAAAGACATAGCCCACCCGCTCAACAACGACGTAAGAAAACTGATCGAGACAAGGGTGCTGTCAGAATTCCACAAAACAGCGCAGTCAAGCGAGACAAGAGCTCAGTAAAGCTGAAAGCTAAAAGCTGAAAGCTAAGACAAAATAAAGGGCAAAACCCGGATGAATACTCATACCGGGTTTTATCTTTTTATGCCTTAACCCCGTTTTTCAAAGAGGGGCAAGTCGTGCCCCCCTTTCCCAAAGGGGGCGCAGGGGGATTTGACCTTGAGTCGTAAGTTAAAAAGCCAAAAGACAGAAGACAAAAGTTAAGACAAAGGGAAAGCACCTTTGCTCTATTTTCCCGCGAAACGCAGCGGCAGGTGGATGTTTTTGTTTTGGACATACGCATTTATAAATGGTAAATTGTGTTTAGTGTTGGGCGGTCGTCCAAAGGTAAGACGAGAGCCTTTGAAGCTCTTTATGGTGGTTCGAATCCACCCCGCCCAGCCAAATTTTCTGCGAAAATTTGGCGAGGATGAGGAGGAGGGATGGGGAAAGAGGAGGGCGGAAAAACGAGAAAAGAGGAAGAAAATTTCCTAATTCCCCAACCCTTAATTATTATCCCGGGTATATAGGATAGGGAATAAGATAAGTAAATAGTAAAGTGAATAAGGGGTGGTCGGAATGGGTTTTGATTTCAGAGATACGGACGTGTATAAACTTTCGCTCGGATACAGGAAAGCAGTAAAGAAAATAATATCTGATAGATTGAAAAATCGTGCCGGAGACTGCTTTAATACTTTAACGATTTGCGGAAGATGTAAGACTTAGGGTAAGGATTTGGGATGAAGGAAAAAGGGAAAAACAGTTCCGAGTTCAAAGGGGAAGACAGATAAGGACAGATAACTACAGATTAAAACCGGATGAGACGAAACAGTGCAAATATTAAAATACGAGGTGAAATACCATGGCAGGAAAAACAATTATTCTGATGCTTGTTGTTTTCTTATCCGGTTGTGCGCCTGCGCTTAAACCCGGCGCTGACAGGGACAAACACGGGTGCATCGGTTCTGCCGGGTATACTTGGTGCGCGGAACGGGAAAAGTGCATCAGGGTATGGGAGGAGCCGTGCGTTTCCGGGGAAGTTATTAAGGCCTGCTATGAGTGCGGCGGTGATCTGGGAAGCGTAAACGCGGATTTTTATCAGCAGGGGTTTGCATCTGTCAGGACGCAGTCAGGCACATATCTTTTAAAGCAGGGAGTATCAGGTTCCGGGGCAAGATATGAAGGGAACGGTATTGAGCTGTGGGATAAAGGCGGAAAGGCAAGGCTGACAATAAACGGAACTGAATACACCTGCACGGCAGGGAAATGCAGGTAGTAATGCGGAGCGGCAGAATAGTTCCGGGAAGGGCAGTAGTTACAAGAGGAAGACGGATAACGACAGATAACGGCAGATAACGGCAGATAACGGCAGATAAATACAGATAAGGGCAGATAACGGCAGATAACGGCAGATAACGGCAGATAACGGCAGATAAATACAGATAAGGGCAGATAACGGCAGACAGATACAGAGAACCTTATTATTATTCATAAAACACCCGTCCCATAATTTACTTAATTGATGCCATAACTTTGTGAAAAAAATCACTTGACAAATTAAAATATGTTGATATATTTATATCGATAAAAAAATATCTAATCAAAGGAGGCAGAAATGGATGAGATAAAAAAAGAGACGGCTGTAAGGGGAATTCCCGAGCCGGCACTGCGCAGGCTGCCTGTTTATCTTCAATACCTTAAAAAGGCGCTTGAAAACAAGACAGCCGGTATTTCCTGCACTACGATTGCGCGCGACATGAGGCTGGGAGCTGTGCAGGTGCGAAAAGACATCGAACTTACCGGCGCAGTGGGACGGCCAAAGACAGGCTACGATACCGCGGCGCTTATTGATGTAATAGAGGAATTTCTCGGGCTGAAAAACAATACGGATGTGTTTCTTGCAGGAGTGGGAAGCCTGGGTGCCGCAATACTCGGTTATCAGGGGTTCAGGGAATACAGGCTGAACATAGTAGCCGCATTTGATACAGACCCGGCAAAGGCCGGGGGAACTGTGCACGGAAAAAAAATTTACAGGGCCTCGAAAATGGCAGAGCTGATTAAAAGAATGAAAGTAAGGATGGGAATTATTACCGTGCCGGCGAAGCACGCTCAGGAAACTGCAGACATAATGATATCATCGGGAATAACAGGGATCTGGAATTTCGCGCCGGTAAAAATCTCAGCGCCGCCCGGCGTAATAGTGCATAACGAGAACCTGGCGGCGTCGCTCGCGGTGCTCTCAAAGAAAATAAACGTGCAGAAAGAGAATGAAGTGTAAAAAATAGGGCAGCTGAAAATTCAGCCGACTAAAACGAGGTGCTAAAATGAAAACAGCAGGTGTTTCCCGCAAGTTTGAAAAAGTAATCGAAATACTCGAAAAAAACAGCAACAACCCGGCGAGGCTTATTCCCATACTTCAGCAGATACAGGAGGAGTACAGGTATCTGCCCGAAGAAATAATGATGTTTACCGCAACATCGCTCGGAATATCGCCTGCAAAAGTATACGGAGTTGCCACCTTTTACTCCCATTTTGCACTGGCGCCAAAAGGGAAATACGTTTTAAAAATCTGCGACGGAACAGCCTGTCATGTAAAGAAGTCAACGGACATACTGGACGCGATGCGCAGGAAACTCGGGCTGAGTGAGGGAAAAAATACCACTGACGACCTCATGTTCACGCTGGAAACCGTGTCGTGCCTGGGCGCCTGCGGGCTTGCGCCCGCGGTCGTCATAAACGAAGACGTTCACGGCCTTCTGACGCCTGCCGCGGCAACGTCCCTCATAGACGATATTCTTGAAAAGGAGGCGCAAAAATGAATCTAAAAACAAAAACAGACCTCGGAAAAATAAAAAGAGAATATGTGGCAAAAGAGGCGCTCATTAAAACCAGGTTCATAATCTGCGCGGGTACGGGATGCGTGGCAAACGGGGCGCTGAAAGTCCACGCTGAGTTCATGAAAGAACTGGCTGAAAAGGGAATAAACGCGGTGGCTGAACTGAGGGAGGAAAAAGAAGGAACCTACGTATCTAAAAGCGGCTGCCAGGGATTCTGCCAGATGGGGCCTCTGGTAACCGTGATGCCGGATAATATTTTATATACAAGAGTAAAACCCGGGGACGTAAAAGAAATAGTTGACGCGCTTGTGGCAGGTGCAGTTGTGGAGCGCCTTCTATATAGAAACCCCGTCACAAAAACTGTCTGCAGAAATACGGAGGAGATAGATTTCTACCGCAAACAGCACAGGCTGATTCTAAAACAGTGCGGGAGCCTGGACCCGGAGGACATAAATGAATACATAGCGCACGGCGGTTACACCAGCGCCTGGAAAGCGGGCCATGAGATGACCGCGGAGCAGATATGCGCGGAAATTACCGCTTCGGGGCTGCGCGGCCGCGGCGGCGCGGGTTTTCCCGCGGGGAAAAAGTGGGAACTCACGCGCATTCAGCCGCAGGGGAAAAAATATGTAATATGCAACGGCGACGAAGGCGACCCGGGCGCTTTCATGGACCGCAGCGTCATGGAGGGAAATCCGCACAGCGTCCTCGAAGGCATGCTGATTGCCGCGCTGGCAGTAGGCGCGGATGAAGGATTCATTTACGTCAGGATGGAATACCCGCTTGCGGTGCGCAGGATGAAAAAGGCCGTCGCGGATGCAGAGGCCGCCGGCATACTGGGCCCTGACGCGATGGAACTCGGCAGGCCGGTGAAATTTACAGTGATGGAAGGCGCCGGCGCGTTTGTATGCGGGGAAGAAACGGCGCTCATGGCCTCTATTGAGGGAAAACGGGGCATGCCTTCGCCTAAGCCGCCTTTTCCGGCGCAGTCCGGGCTGTGGGGCAGGCCGACCGTGATAAACAACGTGGAGACTCTGGCTACTGTGCCCCTGATAATGCAGATGGGAGCGCAGGAGTACAGGAAAATAGGGACTCCCGGCTCACCGGGGACCAAGACTTTTGCCGTAACCGGGAATGTAGCAAATACCGGCCTTATCGAAGTGCCAATGGGCACGCCTCTCAGAGTCGTCATTGATGAGATAGCCGGCGGGGTTACCAAAGATGACGGGACACCCTGGAAGGACGGGTTCAAGGCAGTGCAGATTGGAGGGCCCTCCGGCGGGTGCCTGACTGCCGAGCACCTGGACCTGCCGCTGGATTTTGATTCGCTGAAAAAGGCAGGCGCGATGGTGGGTTCGGGCGGGCTGGTGGTCATGAATAAGAATACCTGCATGGCAGGCATGGCCAAATATTTCATGCAGTTCATACAGAATGAATCGTGCGGAAAATGCGTGCCCTGCAGGGAGGGGACAAAACAGATGCTAAACCTGCTGACCGACATTACAGAGGGCCGGGGCAGCGGTAAGACTGTGGAACTTCTTGAAAAACTCTCGACAGCAGTCAGGACAGGGTCGCTATGCGGGCTTGGTAAGACCGCGCCAAACCCGGTTGCCTCGACGATGAGGTATTTTGCAGACGAGTATGACGCGCACATAAATGACAGCAGATGCCCTGCAGGCAGATGCGCTGAGCTTACCAGCTACAGCATAATCGCGGAAAAATGCAAAGGCTGTACGCTCTGCGTAAAAAAATGCCCGGTAGGCGCGATAACCGGTGAAAAACAAAAACCTCATCTGCTTGACGCCGCAAAATGCATCAAGTGCGGGATATGTTTTAACGCATGCAAATTTGAAGCGATAAGGAGGTAATGACATGGACCAAAATAAAACTGTTTTGATAAACGGAAGGGAAACACGGCTTGAGGGTGAGAAAAACCTGCTGGAAGTGGTGAGAAAGGCAAAGATAGAGCTGCCTACTTTCTGCTACCATTCGGAGTTGTCCGTGTACGGTGCCTGCAGGCTGTGCATGGTGGATGTAGAGGGGCGGGGGCTTCAGCCGGCATGCTCCACTCCGCCGGAAGAAGGAATGAAGCTTAAAACCAATACAGAGGAAATAAGGGAGCTTCGAAAGACTATAGTAGAGCTGCTGCTTGCCAACGAAGGGCATGACTGCACAACCTGCGCCAAAAGCGGAAAGTGCCAGCTGCAGGAACTGGCAAAAAAGGTCGGGGTAAAGGAGATCAGGTTTAAAAAGATGCCAAACCCCAGGCAAAAGGATGAGTCCACGCCGTCGCTGGTCCGTGATCCGGACAAATGCGTGCTTTGCGGGGACTGCGTAAGAATGTGCTCCGAAGTGCAGGGCATAGGCGCGATAGATTTCGCCAACAGGGGTTCCAAATCCGCTGTGGTCCCGTGTTTTAATAAGGAGCTTGGCAGCGTAGAGTGCGTTTACTGCGGGCAGTGTGCCAAAGTGTGCCCGACCGGCGCGATAACACCAAGGTTTGAAACCGTGAAAGTGTGGAAAGAGATAGAAAATACGGGAAAAACCGTTGTTGCGCAGCTTGCTCCTGCCGTCCGTGTGGCGCTCGGCGAGCAGTTCGGGCTTGAACCGGGAACCACATCTACGGGCCGCATAATAGCCGCGATGAAAATAATCGGGTTTGACATGGTGTATGACACCTCTTTTGCCGCGGACCTGACGGTGATAGAAGAGGGAAACGAGTTCATAGAGCGCAAGGCAGCGGGGAAAAATCTTCCCTTATTTACTTCGTGCTGTCCGGGCTGGGTAAAGTTTGCCGAACAGTATTTTCCGGATCTCACTGACAATCTCTCTACCTGCAAATCCCCCCAGCAGATGTTTGGCTCGCTTTTAAAAGAGCTGCTGCCGGCTAAGTCGGGGCTTAAAAGAGAGAATATTTCGGTGGTATCGATAATGCCGTGTACCGCAAAAAAGTATGAGGCAAAAAGGGATGAATTCAAGACAGACGGTGTTCCTGACGTGGATTATGTGCTGACTACACAGGAGCTAGCCGCAATGATTGAAGAGGCAGGCATAAGGTTTAATGAGCTTGAACCGGCTTCTTTTGACATGCCTTTCGGGTTTAAGACCGGCGCGGGGGTGATATTCGGGAACTCCGGAGGCGTATCCGAAGCTGTGCTGCGCTATGCCGCTGAAAAGCTCGGGGGTACAAAGGGTGAGTACAGGGAATTCAGGCAGGTAAGAGGCGCTGAAGGGCTTAAGGAGGCGGAGGTAGTGATAAACAACACGCGCATAAAGATGGCTGTTGTCAGCGGCCTGAAAAATGCAAGGGAGCTGGCGCAGAAGGTAAAGGACAAAAAAGCGGATTACGACATAGTCGAGGTGATGGCCTGCCCGGGCGGCTGCGTAGGCGGCGCGGGGCAGCCCGTCTGCACCGGAAGCGCGGCGAGGAAGAAAAGAACGGAAGGGATATATGAGAATGACAGGATGCAGCAGCTGCACCGTTCGCAGGAAAACCCCTATGTTAAGGAACTGTATGAGACGGTGTTTAACGGCGGCGAAGGCGCAGATAAAGCCCATAGCCTCCTGCATACGCATTACAGAAATCAGCGCAGAATAGTAAAGGAAAGTTTTGACATCAGCAGGGCAGGAACCGATAAGCCGGAGATAGAAGTCAACGTATGTTTCGGGACCGGCTGTTACCTGAAAGGCGCGCAGAAGGTGATGAGGGAGATACTCGAGCACCTGCAGGAAAATCAGGCCGCAGGCAGGGTGGCGGTAAAGGCATCCTTTTGTTTCGAAAAATGCGGCCGCGGGCCGGTGGTGCAGATCGGAAACAAAGAATTTACAGCGTGTACCGGAGAGGCCGCCGCGGCGGAAATCGACAGGATTCTGAAGATACAAACAAAACAACCGGCGCTCTGATACCGGGAGGTTAACATGGAAAAAGACAGCGTTACAGGGACGGTATATACGCTCGCGGCAAAATGCCGCGACTGTTACAGGTGCCTCAAAGTGTGCCCGGTTAAGGCGATACGGATGAAAGACGGGCAGGCATACGTGGACCCGCAGCGCTGCATAGCGTGCGGCACCTGCATCAGGGAATGCCCGCAAAGAGCAAAGGTTTACACGCAGTCCCTGCACGAGGCAAAAAAAATAATAGACAGCGGCGTGCCGGCGGCGGCAAGCCTGGCGCCTTCTTTCGCGGCATTTTATCCGGGCTGGAAAACCCGCCGGATAGCATCTGCGCTAAGGCGCCTTGGGTTTTGCCGTGTGGCTGAAACATCCGAAGCGGCGGCAGAGTCGGCGCAGGAGAGCACCCGGCTTTTTAACGCAAGGCCCGGAGCCGCGTCTGTATGCACTGCGTGCCCGGCCGTCGTAAACTATGTGGAAAAATACAAACCGCAGATGGCAGGGGCGCTGCTGCCCGCGGCTTCGCCCATGATAACACACGCCAGGCGCCTGAAAGCGGAAGGCCCGCCGGAAACCAGGGTTATTTTCATCGGGCCTTGTGTGGCAAAAAAACAGGAGGCAGGCCGGCCGGAATATGAGGGAATAGTTGACTGCGTTTTAACTTTTGAGGAACTTGATAGCTGGTTTGAAGAGGAGCGTGTCCGTCTGGAGGAGTGTGAGGAAAGCGCGCCTGACGGAAAAGCCGCGGGTTATTCCGGGTATTTCCCGCTGCCCGGAGGGTTATTCATGACTGCGGGTATTGAAACCGTTACCGGCGGAACACGGCACATGCACGTTTCCGGCGCTGCTGAGGTAATAGCAGCCATAGATTACTGCGTCCGCGCACCGGCAGTACTTGAGCCGCTTTTCTGCGTGCATGGATGCATAAACGGGCCCGGTGCAGGAGAGTCCGTAAATGTATTTGAACGCAGGCAGGGCCTCGCTGATTATGCCGCAGGGGCGGCAGCTGTACCGCAAAATAAACAACAGGGAAGGATGGCGGCCAGGGAGGAGTATTGCGCCTCGCCGGTTATAACTGCCGCGCATGCAGAGGAAGAGATAAACGCGGTGCTTTTACAGACAGGAAAATCCCCTGAAACAGGGCTAATGAACTGCGGGGCCTGCGGTTACGACAGCTGCAGGGAAAAGGCCGCGGCTGTTCTTGACGGCATGGCCGAGGTTGAGATGTGCCTGCCGTACATGCGCATGCTTGCAGAGCAGAGGACCGACATAATAATCGAGACAAGCCCGAACGGCATTGTGCTGCTTGACGAGCACCTGAAAGTAATAAAGATGAACCCGGCTTTCAAGAAATATTTTGCCGCGGACGATACTAGGCTTGGCGGCGACATATCGGTGATAATGGACCCCGCGTGTTTTGAGAAACTGGCGGCAGGTACAGGCGACAGCATTGAGGCGGCTGCCGGGAGCGCGGCGGGCGGGTACAGCCTGCACGGGCTGTACTACGCGCTGCGCCAGTACAGACAGTATGTCGGTATTTTTGTCGACGTTACGCTGCTCAGGCAGGACAGGGAAAAACTCGAGGATATAAAGCAAAAGACCGCGTGCCAGGCAAAGGCAATGCTGGATGAGCAGGTAAAAATGTCCCAGCAGATAGCATGGCAGCTCGGGGAAAACATGGCGAGGACAGAAGCGCTGGTAAAAAAACTGGCAGTCCTTGCCGGGGAGGAGGGGGGCGATGCAGGCAAAAACCGGTGAAGCAGGGGCGGTATACAGGCATGTTGATGTCATAACTGCGCAGGAGTCAAAACGCGGCGCGGACGTATGCGGCGACTGCGTCATACAGGAAAAAACAGGCGAAGCCGCGACTATTGCGGTTTTTGACGGCATAGGCTCCGGGATAAAGGCGAACATAGCCGCTCACCTGAATGCATCGCGCATGATGAACATGATTAAAGGCGGTTTCTCTCTGCGTGAAACCGTTGAAAAAATAGCGGCATCCATGCATGCGGCCCGCGAAGAGAATATTCCATTCGCGGCTTTTGCTGTTGCGAGAGTCTTAAATGACGGCCACGCCACAGTACTGACTTATGAGATGCCCGCGCCTGTTTTCATCCGCCAGGGCAGGGCGCACAGCGCTCAGCAGAGATTTTTCATAATGGGCGGCGAGGTCGTGGCTGAGTCCCATTTCAGGCTCGATGACGGCTGTGCCATTTTGATGTTCAGTGACGGCGTTACTCAGGCGGGAATGGGTAGCTCCGGGATTTACCCTGCCGGCTGGGGGCAGAAGGAAGTTGAGAGTTCGCTCAACTCCATGTTAAAGGAGGGGGTGAAATATGAGGAGATTCCGCGTATGCTCACGGCTTCGGCCAAGAAGATTTCCGGAGGAGTTTGCGGTGATGATACCACTGTTGTCATGGCCGTCTCAAGGCCCGGCAGGACGGTAAACATAATGACAGGGCCGCCGTCGGATAAGTCGATGGATTTTCGTATGGCGCATGACTTCGTGGAGGCGCAGGGAATTAAAATGGTATGCGGTTCCACTACGGCGGACATTCTGTCCAGAGAAACAGGCATCCCGGTAAAAGGAGGGAGGCAGGCCGGAGGCTACATAAATCCTCCGCGTTATTACATGAGGGGGATAGACATAGTGACCGAAGGGGCTTTTTCCCTGAACCAGCTTTGCAATATACTTGATTATGAAAAGGAAAAATATGACCGTGACTCGTGCGTCTCTGAAATGGCCATACTCATCAAAGCTGTTGACAGGGTGGTCATATGGCTGGGCCGGGCTGAAAACCCGGGTTACCAGCCCATAGTGTTTCCGCAGCTTGGGCTTTTTCCGAGAGCGCGGGTAATACCGCTGATTGAGGAAAAATTGAGAAAGATGGGAAAACTGGTGATGAGGAGGGAGTATTGAGATTAACAGTTCCGGGTTCCAGGGGGAATACAGATAAGGGCAGATTCAAACAGGACAGGACAAAACAGGATGAATACAAGAACAGGCGGGGCAAGAAACCCGCCTTCTACTTTTTACATAAACGGATTTTATAAACTTGCCATCGCTATTTTGCAGATGTATAATTACATAGCCGGAACTTGAACGGCATAAGCGGCAAATAACAATGCGGAGTAAAATGTGACGGTTAAAAAAAAGCTGCATTTATCTCTTTTCGGATACCTCAGGCTCATAGGTGTTTTTTTTACATCTTAATTATGAACGTTCCGATTGAAGCTGCCACAGCCACAATAACCCCCACCCGCACAAGTACGCCGGTAGTTTCCTCTGTCTGGCGCGTGAATGCCGGCGGTGCCGCATACCCGGACAGCTGGGGAAATACCTGGACCGCGGACTCAAATTATGACAGCGGCACTATTCACAGCGTTACTAATACTGTAACAAATACAAATGACAGCCTTTTGTACCAGAGTGAAAGATACGGCACCCCGTTTACCTACAGTTTTGACGTTCCCGCGGGTAATTATCAGGTTACCCTGAAATTCGCCGAATTGTTCTGGGAGGCTGCGGGAGCCCGGGTGTTTGACGTATTCATAAACGGCAGTATGGTGCTGGATGATTTTGACGTATACGCGGCATCAGGAACGTCCCTCAGGGCTGAGAGTAGGGTGTTTGATAACATTACGCCAAGCGGCGGAAAGATAACTGTTCAGTTTGGGCCGGCATCCGCTGATAACGCGCAGGTATGCGCCATACAGATTAATCCCCAGCCTGCAGTGGCTACTCCAACGCGGACGCCGTGTGCGCCTGCCGCTATTACCCCATATATTCAGGTGAATGAGGGAATCTGGTCGCTCTCTGACAGCGTGACAGTTTTTCTGGGTACTGCTGTCAATCTCGGGCCGAGGCCGCTGTCAGGCGGGTCTTGGAGCTGGGCCGGGCCTGACGGATTTACCGCGAATACACGGGAGATTACAAACATTCCGCTGAAATACGGCGTAAACACATTCACGGCAGCCCATACAAACAGCTGTGGCGGCATAAGCTCTCAGATTTTTACCATAACAGTTGAGGAGCCGGCTATTGCAGAGGCGCTCGCGGGGTGTGCCGAAGCAATTATTATTGACGGCGTGATGAACGAAAACGCCTGGAATGATGTAGGCTGGAACCCGATTTCCAAGCTGTGCCTGGGAACAAACCCGAATAATGTTTCCGGTAATTTCAAGCTGCTGTGGGATACATCAAATCTATACGTGGGGATTGCAATTAACGACAGTTACCAGAACGCTACACAGGTGGCATGCGCCACATATAATAATTCGGCTGTTGAAATATTCCTGGACATGGCTAATGACCGCGGCGCGCAGCCGTTTCCAGGCTCTGTCGGGGATTTTCATTTCATAATCAGCTATGACACACTGCACTTTTGCTGGAACGCGACAGTTGCAATGCCGCCCACGGGGCTGCAGTACGAGAGCACCCATGATGCTGCCGGTTATATAATGGAAGTACAAATACCATGGGCTGAGTTGAGGAAGAACCTCGGTGTGGTGCCGCTGATAGGCGAGACTTACCAGTTTGACGTGCAGGTGGATTTTAACAACGGCACGAGCGAGCGCGTGGGCCAGCTCGCGTGGAACGGCGACGCTAATAACTGGAAAAGCTCCGCTAATTTCGGTGATTTGCGCCTCGGCTACTGCCCGAGCCCGACTGCCACTGTCACCCCCGTGCCGCCCGCCCTCGCAGAATCATATTTTGTATTTCCGAATCCCGTAAATCCAAAGGACTCGGAGGCGCGTTTTAAATATCACCTGAAAAATGATTCGGAAGTTACTATAAAGATATTTACCGTGACCGGAAAACCCGTGAAGACACTGGCTGAGAAGGCATTCAAATCTGCCGGGTATCATTCCGGGGACGCATGGGACGCAAAGAATGAATCCGGCAGGGAGGTTGTGTCGGGGATTTATCTGTGCGTGATGGAAGTGACTGATAAGAATACAGGAGCTTTTACAAGGCTCGTGCGGAAACTGGCGGTTATAAGGTGAGGCAGGGGAACAATGCCGGGTTCTGCCTGTGCCGCGCTTTTGCGGGAATTGCCGCGGCTTTAACCCGGGCTGTATTAGCGGTTATTATTATTTGTCCTGCTGCTTTCGCGGCAGCCGGAGACTACGGCAGTGAAACAGTGTTCGCGGCCGGGGCAGGCTCGCGTGCTGACGCCATGGCCGGTGCTTTTACGGCTGTTGCGGAGGATTTGTCCGCAATGCATTATAATCCTGCCGGCCTCATCAGCCTCAAAAAACAGGAAGTATCCTTATTGTATTATCCGCTCTATGAATCCATGCATTTTAGTTCGGCTGCCTACGGGCAGGCCATACTTAATTTCGGTGTAATTGGCGCCTCTTTATCATGGTTTTCAGCCGGGGCGATACAAGGCTATGACGCTGATGAAAATGAGACTTCCGTATTCGGGAGCGAACAATATAAGGCAAACCTTTCATACGCGCGGAAAATAATAGAGGGTGTTTCTGCCGGCGCTAATCTCGGCATATATTACTTTAACATAGCACGTTATAATTACGCCGGTTTCGGAATGGATTTAGGGCTGCTTTACGAGCCTGTTTCTTTTCTAAGCCTGGGGCTGATGGCGCGCAACGTAATAACCCCTGTATTTCAAATGCAGTCTGATACCGAGGCGCTGCCGAGGCTTTATACGTTAGGGCTTCTTGTGAAACACTCGGCCGCGGGATTCAGTTTCATGGCTGCTTATGACGTTTCGGCCGGCGAGCGCGAGGGTTTTAAGGACAGGGTGGGGGTTGAAATAAAATGGGGTGACGCGGCAGCTGTCAGGGCCGGCTACGGCGGAGGCGAGCTGGCTTTTGGAGCAGGGTTGTCGCTTTATGATATCAGGCTTGATTACGCCTATGTTTCCAACAGGGATTTCGGCAGGATGGACAGGTTTACGCTTTCGTACTCATTTGGCATGACACTTGAAGAGCAGAGGCTGCACAGGCGCAGGCTCATATATAATGAAGTACGCAAAATTGTTGACGAGAAGATTAGAATTAAAATAAAAGAAGAGGCGGATGCGAAATATAACAGGGCATATTTTTATTTTCAGAAAGGCGAGTACGAAGAGGCTCTTTCCGAGATTCAGAAAGCGCTTGAATGGAAACGGGATCACGAGCAGTCCCTGAAAATGAAAAGAATTCTTGAAGCTGCGCTGAAAGAAAAACTGAGTAAAGAAACAAGAGCAAGCATTGCCGGGCTGAACGGGCGCTACATATCCGCCGGCATTGAATTTTACGAAAGAATGCAGTATGATGAGGCAATAAAACAGTGGGAGCAGGCTCTGAAAATAACCCCCGGGGATAAGGCGGTTTTATCCCTTATTTCAAAGGCGCGGAATGCCGTGAAAACGGTTTCAAAGAGGGCGCAACTGACTCAAAAAGAGAGGGATTTGGCGGACAGGATGTACTATATCGCTGTTAACAGCTACACATCCGGGGATCTTAGGGGCGCGGTTGAATTGTGGAAAAAAGTCCTGGCAATAGATCCTGAGGACATCAAGACTCTTAGGGACCTGAAAAAAGCCCAGACAGAGCTTGAAGAACTGGCAAAACGGGGAATAGAATGAAAGAAAAATATAAAAGCATAAAATGGGAAATAATGGCTGTTGTCGTGCTTTTGACACTCGCAGTCACGGGGCTAATGAGTTTTTTACTGCTCAACATACAGACGAAAAGCCTTACTAACGAAGTGGAGCTGAGGGGTATCAGCCTCACAAGGAACATAGCCAATAACACCGCGGATTTTCTGCTGATAAAACACGAGCTTGAAGCCGCAAAAATACTAAGA
>CAYGHG010000004.1:0-26498 GCA_964349515.1 uncultured Spirochaetia bacterium | reverse complement strand
GATGAAAAACAGGGGTATTAAATATGCAATGGTAGTGGATGGAAACGACAGGATACTGGCGCATAATGACATGACGCAGGTGAGAAAAAATTACGTGCCGCCGGGAAAGGATGCGGGTGTTACGCCGGGAAAAAACCGGATATTTCAGACAGAACAAGGCGAAAAGATAATAAACTTTACAGCGGTGGCAGCCGCCAAAAGCAAAGTCAAAATAGGCGTTGTGCACGTTGGGGTTTCATATGCGGTAATTGAAAACGCGCTCAGGAAGACATATTTCAATATAATGGCGGTATCTGTTCTTGCGGTGTTGTTGAGCGTGGCAGGAGCTTTCTTTTTGAGCACTGCGATTACAAAGCCGATTCACAAACTTGCCGAAGGCGCAAGGATAGCGGGTACCGGGGACTTAGACCATAAAATTGAAATAAAAAAAAGAAATGAACTCGGACTGCTCGCTGATACATTTAATGTAATGACCGAAGGCCTGAAAAAGGCCCAGGAAGCGGCGCTTGAGCGCAGGGCGCTTGAAAAAGAGCTTGAAATAGCGTGGAAAATACAGGATGCGCTGCTTCCAAAGAAATTTCCGGACATGCCAAAATACGAAGTAGCGGCGTTTTACAAACCGGCAAAGGAAATAGGGGGGGATTACTACGACGTGATACCCTTGGGCGGCGGCAGGTTTGGTATTGTCATGGCGGATGTGTCCGGCAAGGGCATACCCGCGGCGCTGGTCATGACAATGCTCAGCAGTGTTTTGAATCTGGAAGCAGCTGCAAATACAGACCCTGCCGGGGTGATTGCAAGGCTTAACAGCGGGCTTCAAAACAGGATTACCGGAAGTATGTTTGCCACGGTTTTTTATGGGGTGCTTGACATATCGGGGAATTCGTTTGAAATGGTATCCGCAGGGCACCATGAGATGCTGGTGTACAGGCAGGCCGGGCCCGTTGTCGAGGCTGTAAGCCCCAAAGGCGCTGCAATAGGAATTTTAAACAGCGCGGATTTTAAGGCCAGGCTGGAGAAAAAAACCGTTTTGCTGAACCCCGGAGATAAGCTGCTGCTCTTTACGGACGGCATCAGCGAAGCCAGGGGGAGCGCCGGTGGAAGATACGGAATGCAGAGTGTGGAGAAGTCTTTGCGAGGATTTGGCGGACAAAGATGCGCTCCTATGCTTGACGGGCTGCTGTCGGAAGTTCAGAAGTTTACAGGCGGAGAGGAACAAAGCGACGATATCGCTGTTCTGACAATCGGAAGAACAGCTTAACGGAGGAAAACAATGGCATTTGACATCAAAGAGAGTGAAGAGGGAGAAATAAGAGTTGTGGAACTGAACGGCGAGCTTGACTCATCGTCGGTTCCGGTTTTCAGCCTGAGATTTAAGGAGATTTCCGAGAAACACGCGTCAAAGAAGTATGTTCTTGACATGAAGGGCCTTGAGTTCATCAGCTCGGCGGGCTGGACGGCTTTTCTGAACGAGTGCAAGCAATTACGCGCGGCGGGCGGTGACCTGAAGATTGCGGCCATGCAGGCGGACGCAAAAAGAGTCTATGACCTGGTCGGGATAGACAGCGTTATTGAAAACTTTGAAACAGTAAAAGAGGCTGTGAAGAGCTATGGCAAAAACGGTTAGCATGAAAAACGCCCCGAATGAGCGTAAGGCGGATACTTATTTATTAAAGACAGAAGCAAAAGCCGGGAATCTGGGGGCTGTCAGGAAATTCATAACTGCATCCATGAAGAAAGCCGGGTTTTCAGCGATGAAAACAGCCGCGCTTAACGTATCGGCCGTGGAGCACTTTGAAAACTTAATCAGGCACGCTTACGCCGGAGAGGGGGGCAAGGCGGTAATGAAGATTGAAATAAAACACCCTGAAGCAAGGCTTTCGGTGCTGGATTACGGCCCGTTATTTGACATGAGGAAGAAGCGCATTCCGGATATTTCAAAGAGGCTTAAAAACGGCCTCGGCGGAAAGATGGGCATTAAAACAATCCTTTCCCTGTGCGACAGGGTTGAGTACAGAAGGACAGCCGGATGTAATGAAAACGTATTCATAGTAAATGGCCTTAGGCGGCCGTGTAATCCGGGAAAAAAATCATCAGGAAAGGGAACAAATAATGGCGACTTTAAAAGATGTGGCTAAGCTTGCGGGGGTTTCATATAATACCGTTTCGTTCGTGGTGAACGGCATTGACAAAGTGGCCCCTGAAACAAAGGAAAGGGTTGAGAAGGCAATAAAAGAACTCAATTACAAGACAAATAAAACCGCACGTGCCCTGGTAAGCGGAAAAGCTGATTCAATAGCATTCATAGGCACGAGGTTTACATCTGTTTTCGGCATGAATATTTTAAGAGAGATAGAGGAAGGCGTTTATCTGGCCGGGCTTTATTCCAATTATGACCTCATTCCATACTCGACAAGGGGAGAAACAGGGTTTAAGGACCAGATCATTGAATCAATAATTTCAAGCAGAAAAGCGGATGTTTTAATAATGCTCGGCATTAAGCCCTCGGCTGAATACATGTCAAAAATGAAGGATGCGAAAATACCGGTAGTTCTGATTGATGAAGTAATGGAGGGCGCGCACAGTGTAAAAAGCGACAATGAAAAGGGTGCTTATAAGGCGGTAGAGTTCCTCATTAATAAAGGAAGAAGAAAAATCGCATACATAGGTGCAGAGGCGGCAGGACAGGAGGCAGGGCTCTCGGTAGCCGAGAGGAAGGCAGGGTATTTAAAGGCGTTATCTGATAAGGGGATTGCCGTAAACGAGTCCCTGCAGGCGGTTGTAAACAACAATTATATAAATGAAGGGTATGCGATAGCAGGCAGCCTGCTTAAATCTGATAAAAGTATTGACGCGATTTTCTGCGGCGCGGGAGACTCAACTGCGATAGGGGCAATAAAGGCAATAAAAGAAGCGGGCCTGCGCGTGCCTGAAGATGTGGCGGTCATAGGTTATGACGACATACCCGTAGCATCCGCGGTAACTCCTCCGCTGACCACGGTGAGGCAGCCTGTTGAAAAAATGGGTAACGAGACCTTTGCCATAGCGCTTGAGGCGATGCAGGGGAAGATAACGGGGGAGAAGAAGCTGGTGTTTGAACCGGAGCTGGTGGTGAGGGAGTCGGCGTGAGTACTTTTAATATGTAATAGGGCCGGGATCTAAATCGTAAATTAGGCCTATTTTATAGCCTTTTATGTGTTATCTGAATAATAATTAAAAAGATGCTTGACAAATGCATGATTACAGAGTATATTTGATTGACCGGTAAATCAGGCAACTGAAAAAGTTTGTAAATAGCAAAAAGAGGAATAAAAATTTTTTTGTGCAATATGATTTACCGATAAACCAAATGAGCAAAAAATTGCGGACAATACAACAATGAATAACAAAAATGAAATTAAAAAAAAGAAAGGGGAAAAGAGAATGAAAGCAAAAAAGATCAGCCTGGTTTTAGCATTTGTTACTGTTTTATCTTTTTCGGCCGGATTGTTTGCTGCGGATTTAAATCTTGTAAATCCGGACGCGAACGCTGAAACTAAATGTCTTTACAACTACATGCTCTCGATTTACAAAACAAAGACACTCGCAGGACAGGACACCGTGGAGGATTCGCAGTGGCTGAGAGATACTACAGGCAAATATCCCGCGATTGCAGGCTTTGACATGACTTACTATTCTTCTTGGGCCATTACGAACAATGGAGGGACGCCAACTGATGTTGAAAAGGCAATAGCCTGGCACAGAGCCGGCGGTATAGTGCATTTTCAGTGGCACTGGTATGCACCCGCTGACAATATCGGGTGCTGGTATAAGGGTTTCTATACTGCGGGTTCGTCATCTGCAGACTGCGGAGGGACTAATTTTGACGTGAGTTCAGCGATTAACAATCCGGGATCGGCAAAATACAATATGCTGATTACCGATATAGACATGATAGCAGCACAGCTAAAAAGACTGCAGGATGCAGGCGTGCCTGTTCTGTGGCGGCCTCTGCATGAAGCTGAAGGCGGATGGTTCTGGTGGGGCGCGAAAGGCGCTGATGCCTGCAAAAAATTGTACTATTTGATGTATGACAGGCTTACAAATCATCACAAATTAACAAACCTCATTTGGGTTTGGACGATAAACTGCTGTTCGACCAGCCTCTCATCTAACGCTCAATACTGGTATCCCGGAAATGACAGAGTTGATATAAACGCAGTCGATTTGTATTTGGGTGCTAAAAATTATACCACTGCTGAAGGTTTGTTTAACCAGGTTGAGGCTGCTTCAGGTTACAGGAAAATGGCCGCAATAGCCGAGGCCGGCAACGTTCCGGATGCCGGATCCAAGTGGTTATTTTTCTCGACTTGGAACGGAACATCTTTTATAAGAAACCCCAATCAGAATGAACCATGGCACAATACTGCGGTGTTTAATGACGCACAGGTAATAACAAGGGACGAGCTGTCAATCAATTGCGGCCCAACTTTTACCCCCTCAAATACCCCCGTGCCGACAAGCACGCCGACTCCGTATCCGGTTGCAGGAAGGATAGAATGTGAAAACTATAAGGCGGGCGGTGAAGGGATTGGTTATCACGACACTGACTCTGTTAATGAAAAGGGGCAGTACAGGACAGACGGAGTTGACATAGAAACATGCGCTGATGCCGGCGGTGGGTACAATGTTGCCCAGATTGAAGCGGGCGAATGGATGGCATACAGCATAAATGTGCTTCAGGCAGGAACGTATAACATGACGATTCGCGCGGCAAGCCTGGGCGCCGGCGGTACTTTCCGTATAACTTTTGCAGGAGTAACAAAGGGCGGTGTTTTATCGCTGCCTGATACGGGCGGCTGGCAGACCTGGCAGAATGTGACCGTGCCTGTTGTGCTCTCTGCTGGTGTGCAGGAGATGAGAATAGTTGTTGATACCGTAAATGCGCAGGGGCTGTTGGGCAATTTAAACTACGTTGAATTTACCGCGGTAAATTTAAATACAGCAACTTTAACCCCTGTTATATCACCGACGGCTACAGCCACAGCAACGTTGTACATTTCGCCGACTTTTACTGCCACGCCATGCCTTGAATGCGGCACGTGCATGATTGAGAATGCTTATGACTGCAATGCGGTAAATAACTGGGGAGGCGAGTGGTATTCTTTTGATGACAAGGGGCCTTCGAACGGCGGCTCGTCAACTGTATGGCCTGTAAACAGCGATTTTAAAATGAGTTCGCCGGGTAAGGACGGCGGTGCTGACTGCGCGGTAAGGATGACAGGGTTTGTAACGACTCAGTACCCTTATGGGTTCATCGGCATAGGTGCGGGTCTTTTTGAAGACGGGCGTTCCGCAAATCTGACAGGAGTAACCGGAATTAGGTTCTGGGTAAAAGGAGACGGTAAAACTTACCAGATAAAACTTATAAACGGAAACACTGTTGATGCTGCCTGGAACTATTACAGGGCTGTGTTTAGTGCTCCGGAAGCATGGACTCAGATAGAACTCCCGTTTTCAGCTTTTACTCAGGATGCAGGATGGGGTAATGTTGTTGCTTTTTCTGAGGTTATTAAGGACATAAAAGCCCTTGAACTCCAGACAGTCGGGCAGCCTCATTCTTCGATCGATGTATGGCTGGATAACATACAGCTATACGGAGCGGATGTTTTTAACTGCCCGGTTTTTGTTCCTACAAATACGCCTGTAATCCCGACAAATACTTATACGGGGACGAACACGCCTGTACCTCCGACGAACACATATACTCAGACATTTACAAGAACGAATACGCCTGTGCCTCCGACAAATACATATACTCAGACTTTTACCAAAACAGAAACTCCGGTACCGCCGACACCGGAACATACGGATACGGTTGAAGTGCCTACAAACACGCCGGTTCCGCCAACGCCGACACCTACCGGAACGGAAGTGCCTCCGACCGCTGTTCCTACGACGCCGGTACCGACAAACACTTCGGTGCCTCCGACCGCTGTTCCTACAACACCGGTACCGACAAACACTTCGGTGCCTCCGACTGCCATTCCAACTAATACTATTGCAGTGCCGACATTTACAGCAACTGTTGTAGCAGAACAAAAATTTACTATACACACCAGGAACATTGATACAAGCAACAATACCAACTGTCCAAAACCGCAGTTCAGGGTTATTAATAACGGGTCATCCCCGTTAAATCTTAATACTGTTGAGCTGCGTTACTGGTTTAACTGCGACTGCGCAGGGCAGAATGTGCAGGCTTATATTGACTGGGCAGGAAGGCTGCCGCAGGGCTGGAGTATAACGTCAAACGTGTCTGTATCGGTTATGCCCACGAATAAAGGCGGCCAGACACACTACTTAAGCGTGAAATTTAACGGAGATGTTACGATAAACCCCGGGGAATACGCTGAAGTTCAATCCAGGCTGAATAAAAGCGACTGGAGCAGCGTGCTGCAGTCCAATGATTGGAGCTACCCAAGCAGTTCTGCGTGGTTGGAATGGCCCAGGGTTACCGGTTACATGAACGGCCGGCTTGCATATGGAAACGAACCGGTTTCGGTACAGGTGCCGGCTGTTGTTGTAAACAGTGTCATTACATTCCCAAACCCGGCTACATCTGATTCAGGAGCCAATTTTAATTACTCGATAGCAAGGACTTCGGAAGGAAATGCCTCGGTTTCGCTTGATAACACAATATCAGTGCCGGACAGCGCGGCAAAGATAAAACTGGCAGTTTATACGATGTCAGGCCGCCTGATATGGAGCAGGATTCTTGAAGGAGCTTCCTTTGTATCGGTTGGAGAACACTCGATAAAATGGGACGGTAAATCATCCGGTGGCAGATCTCTTAGCGCGGGAACATACACTTTAAAAGTTGACCTGCTGACAAGCTCAGGAAACAGCTCGGTTGTAACACAAATTATTATGTTCCGATAATTCCGGGTACAGAGCCCGCGGGCCTTGACACAGGGCCCGCGGGCCGTACTATTTTAGAGTCGCTAAAGGACAGAGTATACGATGAAAAAGCAGCCACAAATATGCAGGCTCGTCACTGCTGTCATGGCCGCCGGCATCCTTGTTTGCGGGATTTTTGGCGGGAATACGCACGGTGGCGAAATAGAACCCGGGAATGAAATCGCCCTGTATAATGCTTCCGCAGATTATATCGGAGAGTTGTATTTTCCGCAGGGCAGCCAGGCAGATTTTATCAGGACGCAGGCTTCCGCTATTAGCAAAGAGCAGTCAAAGAAAATAATAAGAAACAGGATTGACCGGTGGTGGGATATTCTGATTAATTACATTCCTTTTCCTTCTAAAGAAACAGCATATGCTTTCCTGTTGGGGCACGCCACGCTTGAATCCACCTTAAATCCTGCTCTTGAGACGGCCTACACGCCGGGCTGGTGCGCGAACCCGGCTCATGCATACGGATTAATACAGACTGCTGAAACAGCTTTCAGCAGTACATGCCCCGGGTGGATGATTGAGACAGTACCGGATTTTCCTCAAGCTCCGCTGACGGAAAACTATTTTCTGGATCCGGTATCGTCGTTTGATATGGGACTGCGCAAGTTATGCTGGTTCTCAATGCAGGCTCAGAGTGAAATGCGTTCCAGAAAACCAGGTTTTGAAGGCGCGGACTTGAATGATTTCAGGTGCTCGGCGGATTTCTGGATGCTGATGCTGAAAGGATTTAATACGGGCTGGGCCACGTATGATGTTTATGAAAACGGAGAGTGGAGTATAAACACGGGATGGGTTGATTTTTATGGGACGTGGGTGCCTGCCACGGCCAAATTCTACCTTTATGAAGATCATTTATCTGATCCGGAGTGGACATGGCATACCGACCAGCGGTGTATTTCGTATCTTTCTGATTTGTATGGCTGGTTGTGCCGGATTCCTGTAACTGTTACCGTGACACGCAGCGCCACACAGACATCAACAGGCATCCCGACAATTACGCGTACGGTTACTCAGACAAATACAGTTCATAACAGCCCCGCTTTCACGCCGACAGCCACTCTCGGCGCAACACAGAGCGTGACCTCAAGCCCTGAGCCGACAAGTGCTGATACTCCCGTAAACACAGCTATATCTACGTCAACACGGACTTTATCGGGCACGCCTACAGGTACTCACACAATAACCTTTTCGCCCAGCCCTGCATTTACCGGCACTCCGACGGGAAGTGCAACAGCCTCTTTTACTTTAGCTGCAACTGATACTGTTTCGTCAAATACCCCCACGATGCCGCCGGATTTTACAACGACTCCTACTCCGGCATTTAGCCATACGATGAGTGTCACGCTTACAAACGGCCCTGCTATGACAGCCACTCTTACTGCGACAAACTCTGTCACGCAAAGCCCCACATCCACGGCAGCGACAAGCCCGACGTTCACGATGACAGTAACTCTGAGTGCAATACCTCCGCATACGCTGACACCCACTGCGTCGTTTACATGCACAATGACAATTACTGATACTGTTTCATCAAATACACCGATTGTTACACTGACACAAACGTTAACCGCCGTTCATACTTACACTCAAAGCGCGACTCCGTCAGCAACAGGCACCATGACCGACACGATTACTGTCACGCCGACGCCGGCTCCTGCCGCAATCCAACCTGGTGCGCCGTCTGATATTCAGGTTTACGTCTTGGCAGCAGGAGACGAGCCAAAGCAGGGCGCAAAAGTTGATTATTACATCAGAATTAAAAATGAGGGGAATACTCCGGCGTATAATTTTGCGGTGTGGGAGACTCTGCCTGCAAATATCTCGTTCAACGTCAGCAGAAGCAGCGCTGTGCCTGTTATTAACGGACAGTACCTGTACTGGGATTTGGGGGGCTTTGTGCTGCAGCCGGGTGAATTCATAGAGATAGGTTTTACCGCGAACATTGATTACGTAACGCCCGGCAATTACATATACACAACAGCCGGAGTTGATTTTAATGACGCCTTGTACACAGAAACCACAGGCAGGCATCCTCCGGTTTTTTCAACAGCCCATATTTATCCCGAAAGTGAGATTATAGTATTTCCCAATCCGTTTAACCCAAATGTCGGAAGCGGAAAACTCAAGTTTTTGAATACGCCGCCGGGTTCTATGATAAAGATTTATACGGTGTCGGGGGAGATAGTCTGGGCTGTTTTTACAGATTATTACAGGGAAGAGTGGGACGGGAAAAACAGACACAAAAAAGAATGCGCTCCGGGCATATATTACTATACTGTTACAGGCAGAGAAAATTTGGTCATCAGAAAAGGAAAGATAATAGTGTTCGGTAAGCTGTAAACCTAAACAGGCGGCAGGGTTTGATTCCGTGTTTTATCATCCGTGGTTAAGGGTTGATAAAGGTTAAAACAAGGTTTGTTATATGCACGCCGGCGTTAGAAATGCTTGTTCGGTATGCATGGATGACAGGCAGATATTTTTTCCGCTTTTGCCCTGAATTGACGTATAGTATAATAAAATAATAGAGCTAAAAAACAGGCCGGGGTGGACATAATTGAAGAAGCTGGTAATTATTTTATTCCTGATAATGCTATATTCTTATGCCCGCACGGCGCCTGTTATTTACCAAGCGGAGGATGGAGTGTTGTCCGGGACTCTTGTCGGAAATACAAGTGCAGGGTATCAGGGTTCGGGATATGTTTATGACTATACTGCGCCGGGCGATGCCTGTTCGGTTACGGTAAATGCTCCGGCTTCGGGTTTTTATAACATTACAATGGGTTACAGGTCTGAGTTCGGGCTCAAGTATAACGACCTCTATGTTAATAATGCTTTTTACTCCAGCGTGACTTTCACAATGACATCTTCCTTTGCCGTGCTTGACGCAGGAATGGTTTTTCTGAATGCTGGCAACAATGAGCTTGAGGTTGTCTATAACTGGGGATATATAGAACTTGACTGGATCGGCATCGAAATAGTGCCTGCATCCGCGCAGCAGATTTCTAATTATGACCTCATGCCTGCTTCTGTTTCGACCGGGCAGCAGGATGTTTACGCGGTTATGTTCACGATAAAAAACCCTTCCGGAGGGGTTGCTCAAATCAAAGGAATTACTTTTACGGTAAAAGACAGCCAGTCAAACCTCTTAAGCGCGTCTTCCGCGCTGGCAGCGTTCGGCATAAGCGACGGGTCGTATTTTTTTTACAGGACAGACTCTGTTGCTGGTTCCAGTTACATTTACTGTGATATGCCTGCGGGAATAGAGATAGGCGCATATTCTGAAAGAAATTTTTACGCGGTCATGGATATAACAGGGAATACGTTATCGCGTGCCGCGGAGTTTAAAATTGACATTGATTCAAATTCCGCTGTCCGGGCTGAGGATTTATCAAGCGGAAATACGCTCATGGTCATGGCCGCATCGGGTTTTTATTTTCCGGAGGGTTCATCCGCGGCATACATTCAAAACAGAGCGACTGAATTATCACTGAGCCACAAAGGTACAATGCCGGCATCGGTCAGCACGGATCAGAGTGGTGTAAAAGCAATGGAGCTTTTTTTTACAGATGTCGGTAACACAGTCACGGCAGGCATAAAAGTTTCAAGAATAAGCTTTCTAATTCATGATTCCGCGGGCAACAGCATATCCGCACAGAGTGCGATAAAAAATCTGAAAATCACAAACAACAATGGTACCTTTATTTACGGCGAAGCAGACGCCGGTTTATCGAACAGGATAACTGTGGTGCTTAGTGCGCCTCTAATAGTGCCGTCTACTCAGGATTTTACCTGTGCGGTTGCAATAGATACGGCTTCTTCCGTTACGGCCGGTTCTTTCGTGGTGAGCCTGGGCAATCCCGGCGATATATTTGCCGTTGATGCGAATTCTTCGAACCCTGTTGTTGTTACATCGTTGTCTTCGTTCCCAAAAGCTTCAGGGGCCGCAGTAATACAGGTTAAGGCAGATACAGTAAACGCAGATTCCTATACTGCACTGCTTCCCGGAGGTGTGTTTAAGGGGCAGAAATGGCTTGAAATTTTCAGCTTTCAGCTTCAATACCCGTTTTCGGCACAGAGCGCTCCGGCGCTTTTTAACGGGATTACGATATCTGTTAAGAACGGCGCCGGCAGCCCTGCGCCTGCAAACGGCGCAATTGAAAAATTCTATATTACAGACAGCCTGGGGGTAACGCTTGGAAGCGTGTCGACGGGAGTATTAACAGGCACGTATCTGGCATTAACGGAACCGTTAACCTTTGCGTCAGGGGTTTCAACTGTTTTTAGGGTGTTCGCGGATGTACTTGCATCAGCTTATTCCCCGGATTTCATGGTGACGGTGGATGAATCCTCCGATATTTCAGTGACTGATTCAAATTCCGGTTATCAGGCAAACATAGAAGCGGCCCCGTTGATGCCGTGGAACACCGGTTTTGCCGGCATATTTGACGCGCCGGCGACTGACCTATTGGTGTGGCATAACGGCAATGTGGCTCCGACAATGGCCGGCATGGCGCAGCCTGATGTAAAATTCATGTCATTGTACATGAGTAATCCCGGATATATAGGCACGGCAGCAATAGAGGTTAGGGGCTTGACTCTGACCGTTGTGGATGAGGATGATAATACTGTACCGCCTTCATATCTGCTTTCGAAGGTATATGTGACAAATATTCCGGGAGATTTTGTATTTGCGGAGCATGACGCTTTGCAGCACACAGCCGCGGCCTCTTTTTATGTGCCGTTTTCCACTCCGGTATATGCAGACGCACTCAATACAAAAAGCGCATATGTGTCGGGAGATATTGCAATGCATGCGCAGCTCGGGACTTATCGGCTGCGTATTGGCACACAGGATAATATTAACAGGCAGTCGGTGCCGCTGGGACATGTAACTATAACTGCGGTTAATACCTCCGGATTTCCGCTTGATTCAAATCCTGTAACAATAACAGCCCTGGCTTATAATTTTAAGGTCGGGCACAGGAATTTGATGCCTGTGTCGGTTTCAAAGGGAAGCACCGGCGTGGAAGCATTGTCCATAAATTTTCAAAACTATAACAGCCTGCCAATAGCCGTTACTTCTCTTGCGGTATCGGTTAAAAAGTGTACGGGGGAGCTGATCCGCGCAGACCGCGTAATAAGTTCAATAAAGGCATATGACAGGGATAATAGTTTTATCACAGCCGCGGACGCAGGTATTTCTGGCAGGGTGGTAATGGCACCGCTTAATTTTATCATTCCTTCGGGAGCTGAAAGGGAAATAAAACTTGCTGTTGACGTTCTGCCCACGGCAGATGGCCCTTTTTACGTAGAACTGGAATCAGAAACAGACATACTTACCCTGCCTCTGGCGTCGGTAAACCCTGCAGAACGGGATTTCTTCGGCAACATGAAGTCAGGATGCGTTTCTTTACAGGAAAGAAACCTTTCTGATTCTTTCCATGTGTTCCCGAATCCTTTTAATCCGCTTCTATCGGCAGCCAGGATTCAATATTATCTGGAAACAGAATCTGATGTGACCATCAGAATATATACAATGAACGGCAATCTTGTAAAAACGCTTGCTGATAAAAGCCATCATGCAGCCGGGCTTCACTATGGAATTAAGTGGGACGGCATGAATTCGGCTGGCAGGGCGGTAAACCCGGGTGTATATCTTTGCGTTTTAGAGGCTGTTGATAAGGCTGCGGGCAAGAGCGTGACCCTGAAAAAGAAGCTGGCGGTTCAGAGGTGAAGCCGGCGGCACTGTTCAATAAAATGCTTATATGCCTGTTTGTTCTGTTAATTGCCGCTTCAATCAGAGGCTATCAGGGCGACTACGGTACAGAAAGCATATTTTCATCGGGCGCCGGAGCCAGAGCCGACGCGATGGGAGGGGCATTTGCAGCCATTGGCGGGGAAATGTCTTCTTCTCATTATAACCCCGCCGGTTTTATGCAGATTGAGAAACAGACGGTCTCGTTACTTCATTATCCACTGTATGAAGGGGCGGTTTATGATTTTATTTCCTATTGCATCCCGATACTTGATTTTGGAGCAATGGCTGTTTCTGTTTACAGATTCTCCGCAGGGGTTATTGAAGGTTTTGACATAGATGACAAGTACACACAGGATTTCAGCCCTGAAGAATACAAGGCTTCTGTTTCTTATGCTTTTGGGCTGACTGAAAATATTTATGCGGGGATTAATGCCGATATTTTCAGCGCAAAAGTTTCGGGCCCGTTCTCAACCGGTTTTGGAGCTGACGCCGGACTGCTTTATATACCCTATGATTTTTTATGCGCCGGTTTTGTCATTCATAATTTCATAAGGCCGAATTTCAACGGAGGCAGTATTCCGCAGAAGTACACGCTGGGATTATCGGCGAAATACGGGATATCAGGGTTTCTTTTTAGAATTTCTTCTGACATCAGCCTTGGGGAAAGTGAAAGTTTTAGAAACAGTACAGGTGCTGAAATATCCTGGAATGAAATTCTGAGTTGCCGCGCAGGTTATAATGACGGCAGGCCTGCTTTTGGAGCGGGTATAAATCTTGCAGGGGCTCAGGTGGATTACGCTTTTGTGACCGGCGGGCCGGAAGGAGGGCTGCACAGATTTTCTTTATCGTATGGATTTGGAAAGACTCTTTCCGAACAGATCGAAGCACGGAAAAGTGCGTTACTCGAAGAGGTTAGAAAACTGGTGGACAAAAAGTTTACGGTAAAAATATCTGAGAAATCACAGGAACACTACAATAAATCATATGCTTTTTTTAAATCGGGTGACCTGGAGGCGGCGCTTGTTGAGTCTGAAAAAGCCATAGACTGGAATCCCGGCAATGTCAATGCGGCAAAGATGAAAGTTTTCCTTGAGGGAAGGCTGAAGGAAAAGTTTTATGACGAAGCCGGCAGCCGGCAGGGGAAAAACCCGTATTTTGAGGCAGGTGTTAATTTTTTCATAAGAAAAAGATATTCTGAAGCTTTAGCAGAGTGGGAAAAAGCGCTGAAAGAGGATCCGGGAAATGAAACAATAGCAGCCTACTTGAAAAACGCGCGTGAAAAAAATACCCCCCCGGACGGGCGGCCTGTTGCATCGCAAAAAAGCAGCGAAACAGCGGTAAAATTATATTATGAGGCGGTTAATTCCTATACTGCGGGTGATCTGGAAAAGGCGTCAGCATTGTGGAAAAAAGCGCTGGAAATTAATCCCGGCGATATAAAGTCGATGAGAGGGCTTCAAAAGGCAGAAATGGAGCTTGAAGAGCTTCAAAAGAGGGTGGTGAAATGAAGAAGTTGTTTGTCAGCCTCAGGTGGGAACTGACGGCTGTCATTTCCGGCCTCGCACTCGCTGCGGTAGCGGCGACAGGTTTTTTTGCAGTGGCCGCCCAGAAGGAAAGCCTAATGTCGGAGATGGAGCTGCGTGGCAGCGCACTGGCAGAAACAGCCGCAAATAATGCGGCTGATTACCTGCTGATCAGGTTTGACATAGAAGCCGCCAAAATAATGAAGGAGAGCCTTTCCAATAAAGGCGTTGTTTATGCTTTTGTGGCCGGGCCGGACGGAAAAATAATCGTGCACAACGACATGCTTATGGCAGGAAAGAACAGTTCTGTAGTGCGTTCAGGCATGCCTGCAAAGCCGGAGGAGGGTAATTTTTATACAGACGATTCGGGCAGGAAAATTTTAGAATTTAAGAGCCCTGTAATGTCAAAAAAAAAGGTGTTTATAGGAACGCTTCATCTGGGAATGTCATATGAGCTGATTGAAGCAGCTCTCAGGCAGGCCTTTTTAAAAATGGCTTACATCACGCTGGCAATCCTGCTATTGGCGGCGCTCGCGGGATTTTTTATCGGCGGACGCATAGCCGGCCCGGTCCTGCTCCTTGCAAAAGGCGCAAAAGCAGTTGGGGCAGGGAATTTTGATTTTGAAGTAAAAATAAGAAGCAATAACGAACTTGGAGCGCTTGCGTCCGTTTTTAATTCAATGACAAAGGGGCTGGAAAGGGCGCAGCGGGTTGCAGTGGAAAAGGAAATATCAGACAAGGAAATGGCAATAGCCGGTGAAATACAGCTCTCGTTGATACCGGATAAAATAGCGCCGATACAGGGATATCGGACTGCGGCATTTTACCGGGCTGCAAAAACCGTGGGCGGAGATTATTATGACGTAATACCACTGGAGCATGGACGGACTGGTTTTGTAATGGCTGACGTGTCGGGCAAGGGAACCCCTGCTGCACTGGTCATGGCAATGGCCAGCGGGATATTAAGGAGCCACGCGCCTTTGTCGGCGGACCCGCGGGAATGCCTGATAAAGTTTAATTATGAACTTTTTAAGAGGATTAAAAGAGGGATGTTTTTAACTGTGTTTTACGGTATACTTGACAACAAAAACAATACGATTGAATTCGTTTCGGCCGGGCACTGCGAGCCCTTTATTTACAGGCAAAAAACGGGGAAAGCAGAGGCGGTTTCCGCACAGGGTTTTCCGGCAGGCATAGGAAGCGGGCCGGGGTACCTGGAAAGCGTTCTGGAAAAGAAAATCATAGAGATGGACAACGGTGATAAAATAATCATATATACTGATGGTCTGATCGAATCAATGGATTCAGGCGGGCATCTGTTTGGGACTGAGCGGCTGGCTGAAATAATAGAAAAAAACGGCGTGTTGGACGCGGAAAAATTAAAACAGGCGGTAGTAAGCCGGCTGCTTGATTTTACTAAAGAGACGGATCAGGCCGACGACATGGCGCTGATTGTAATAGACAGGCTTGGTAAAAAAACTGAAGGAGGTTTTAATGGAGTTTAATATAAAGGAAGAACAGATAGGCGGCGTAATAGTACTGAATATCTCGGGCGGGCTGGATGCAGGCACCGCGCCGCTGCTTGACAGGCAGATAAAGCAGAAACTTGTGGCCGGAATTAAGCTGGTCATAGCAATGTCGGGGCTTGTGCTGATTAGTTCTGCCGGTTGGTCGATATTCATAGAAACTGCCGTTCAGTGCAAGGAAAAAGGCGGGGACATAAGGCTTGCGGGAATGAACAGCGACGCGGCAAAAATTTTCAGGATAATGGGAATGGACAAGATTATAAAAAGCTACGCTGCCAAAGACGAGGCTGTTTCAAGCTTTTAAACTTTTAAAACGGAGGAAAGCGTGGAAATACGCAAAATAGCAAAGCTGGCCGGAGTATCCCACATGACGGTTTCCAATGTAATTAATAACAAAGGCAGGATGTCCTTAAAAACCAGGGAAAAAGTCATGCGGGTAATGAAAGAAGAGGATTATTATCCCAATGAGGCCGCAAGAGTGCTTTCCACCGGAAAAAAGGATGTGATTGCCTTTGTAAGCCCTAGGCTGGCGTCTCCTTTTATTTCGGAGGTGCTTGCGGCCATAGAGGACAGGGCTTTTGAGATGAACAGATATGTATACGGCATAGAACACTTTTCCACGCGCAGAATAGAAACCGCGGGGGAGGAGCTGTTAAACAGGCTGCTTTTTTCCAAAAAAGTCAGTGCGGTCATAGTTCTTTCAATACAGCCGGGCGTAGAAGTGGTGATGAAGTACAGGCAAAAAGGGGTGCCTCTGATACTGCTTGAAAGCAGCGTCATAGGCGCACACTCGGTGCGCACGGATAACGTCAAAGCCGCATTTGAGGCTGTCGATTATCTTGCCAAAAATGGGAAAAAGAGAATAGGAGTGATAGCGGGCAGGCAGATAATTGCCGCCAATGAAGAACTCATGCCGACTTCGCTTGAACGGCTGAAGGGTTACATGGATGCGCTCCGGGCTAATAACTTAACATTTGAGCCCGGGTTCGTGGAAGAGTCGGCGGATTATTCTTTTGAAGACGGCGTGCGCGCGCTGGATAGTTTTATCGCAAAAAAAACAGGCCTTGATGCATTGTTCTGCCCGGCAGGAGATATTACCGCAATGGGTGTAATGAGCAGGGCAAAGGAACTTGGGATAAAGATACCGGAGGATCTTGCAATAATAGGATACGACGATACGCTTGCCGCAAAACTGCTGTCTCCTGCTTTGACTACGGTAAGGCAGCCGGTCAGGGATATGGGAAGAATGGCATTTGATCTAGCACTTGAGGCAATGCAACAGGAGATAAAGGAAGATAAAATAATTAATTTACAGGCGGAGCTGGTGATTAGGAAATCGGCATAAAGACAACAGATGGGCAGCCTGTTGAAAAAATGGGTAACGAGACCTTTGCCATAGCGCTTGAGGCGATGCAGGGGAAGATAACGGGGGAGAAGAAGCTGGTGTTTGAACCGGAGCTGGTGGTGAGGGAGCCGGCGTGAACTGAAAAAACAATTGACTAAAGAAGAAAAACCGACTAATATAACATTGAATATTAGATTGGTCGGAGGTGTGGAGTGGCGTATATAAAAAGAAGTTCTGAAGAGGTTATAGTAAAAACTGCAGCTATGTTTCCCGCGGTTTTGCTGACCGGGCCCAGGCAGGCCGGAAAGACGACGCTTCTGCAGAAAATCGCAGGTAAAATAACTTATGTTACTCTTGACGATCCTGTTACGTTGCAGGGAGCTGTTGATGAGCCGGGGAACTTTTTTAACAGATTTGAACCGCCGCTGATAATAGACGAAATCCAGTATGCGCCGGGGCTTTTTCCTTATATTAAAATGTGCGCCGATAAAAACAAAAAGAAAAAAATGTTTTATCTCACAGGTTCGCAGCAGTTCAGGATGATGAAAAATGTAAGCGAATCGCTGGCCGGCAGAGTGGGGATTGTTAATCTTCTGGGCTTATCGCTGAGGGAAATCAAAAAGGTTAAATTCAACAGGCCGTTCATGCCGGAGAAAAAATACTTTGACGAGAGAGGGGCGTCCGCTGCGCGGCTGTCATACCGTGAACTATTCGGGATAATATTTAAAGGAACTATGCCTGCTTTGTATGCGGGCAAAACCGACCATCAGGCTTTCTATTCTTCTTATACAAAAACTTATCTTGAACGCGATGTAAGAGATCTGACCCAGGTAGGTGATGAACTGAAATTTCTAAAGTTTATGTCCGTAGTTGCAGGAAGGACGGGGCAAATACTCAATTACGCTTCTATTGCGGAAGATGTATCGGTAAGCCTGCCCACTGCGGAGAGGTGGCTTTCTGTGCTTGTATCGTCAAACATAGTTTATTTGCTTCCGCCATATTTCAATAACAGGACAAAGCGTGTAATAAAGTCTCCGAAGATATATTTTCTGGACACAGGACTGGCCGCCTATCTGACAAAATGGAGCGGGAGGGATGCGCTTGAAAGCGGTGCTATGGCAGGTGCTTTTTTTGAAACATTTGTAATTTCGGAGATTATTAAAAGTTATTACAACGCAGGCATATCTGAACCGCCGCTGTATTATTACAGGGATAAGGATAAAAGGGAAATAGACCTGCTGATTGAATGGGACGGAAAACTTCATCCTTTAGAGATTAAAAAAACCGCAAACCCGTCAAAAGAAGACATAATAGACTTCAGAGTGATAGATAAGATTCACGGAATTAAAAGAGGGAGCGGCGGAATAATCTGTAATTATGACAAGTTGCTATCTATAAATGAAAGTGATGCGATAATTCCTATTACCTATATTTGATTTGCCGCTGTGCCTGAAAGCGGCTTGCCGTCATTCGTAATCTAATGTTTGCAAATAATTGCATCGCCTGTATTTTGCCTATATTTTAAATGCTTTTATGAAAAAACTTTTAAATATCATAATTATTTCTTGACAAACATGAAAAATCAATGTATATTTATCTTGAGATGTGAACGTTCATATCGAGGGAAAAAGCGTTTTAACAGGCAAATTTTTTATTAGCAAGAAATATGAACGTTCATACAATACTGACGGAGGAAAAAAGTAAAAATGAAAATAAAAAATCTCAAAGGGGAGTGGAAAATGAAGAAAATCTTTATGCTCTTGTCGTTGCTTCTTGCTCTTGCTGTTCCTTCCTTGTTTGCGGCTACCTGTACCATAGACGCAACAACAACCCACCAGTTCATCCGCGGCGTAGGAGTATCAAGCGCGTGGTACGGCCTGGCAGGCGCGAGCGCAACAGCGCTTTTCGCTGACAACAACCTGAACGGGAATATAGGAATATCCATGCTGAGAGCCAGGATAGACCCAAACGGCAATCACGCGGCAGAGGTAAACAACCTCGTCGCGGCCAAGGCTGCCAACCCGAACCTCCTCTGCTGGGCAGCTGAGTGGTCGCCGCCTCCCCAGTACAAGGCAAACAACAATGTAAACGGAAACGTAAGCAATAATACATTTCTCGGGTCTTCTTCCGGCGCGCCAAACAGCGCGACCACAGGATATGCCAATTACCTTGTGAATTACGTACAGTACGCAAAGAGCCGCGGAATAGACCTCTACGCTATTTCACCGCAGAATGAACCCGACTGGAACCCGGATTATGAGTCATGCCTCTGGACAGCCGGGCAGTTTGAAGTATTTGTACGCGCTTTCCGCAGCGCGCTTGATAACGCGGGGTTAAATTCCGTCAAGATAATGATTCCGGAACCCGTTAATCCCGGCGGTTTGCATCTTGCTTCCACAACCATGAACAATCCAACGACAGCATCTTATGTGGGCATAATCGGAACGCATATGTATGGCAGAGACCCCGGGCCGCTTTCTTCTTATGGTTTTACGCAGGTTACAAATCAGGAGTACTGGGAAACCGAGATATCCGCCAATACGCTTGACATATCCGGCGCCCTGCAGCAGGCAGGCTGGGTACAGACCTGTTTTGTGAACGCAGGCATGAATGCTTTTCACTACTGGTGGATACAGGACCTGGCAACAAACGGCCAGCTGAACATAAAGGCTTTTGCCCTCGGAAACTACAGCAAGTTCATAAGGCCGGGATACTACCGCATGGGCGCGACTGCCGCGCCGACATCAGGAGTTCAGGTCAGCGCTTTTAAGAATACAAACAATTCAAACCCTTCGAGAATAGTTTTTGTAGCAATTAATAACAACAGCTCGGCAACGAGCCAGACTTTCAGCTTAAACGGCCTCAACGTGACGTCGGTCACGCCGTGGAGAACCGATGCGTCAACAAACCTGGTGGCGCAGCCTGCGGTAAGCGTATCAAATAATTCATTTACTTACAATCTTCCCGCGAGAAGCATTGTTTCTTTTGTGGCTTCAAACGGATCGGTAGGGCCGACTGCGACTTCAACGCCGTGTGCCGCAACGGCGATTGTACCTTATCTGCAGGTGGGAACAGGCGCATGGACGCAGACGGGCAGCGTAACAGTTGCCTCGCTTCCGGCTACAGTAAATCTCGGGCCGCAGCCTGTAACAGGCGGTTCGTGGAGCTGGGCAGGGCCTAACGGGTTTACCTCAACTTCGCGCGAACTGCTCGCAATAGCGCTCTCGGTTGGAACAAATACATACACTGCAACACATACCAACGCTTGCGGCGCGAAATCAACACAGGTTTTCACAATAACCGTGCAGAGCTCCGCGACAGCGACAGCGACAGCTGTTGTGACTCCGGTGAATACTCCGATTACCACGATATTCGGCGGCAACCCGCTGATGTATCACAAATATACTGCCGACCCGAGCGCGCACTGGTATAACGGCAGGATGTACATATATAATTCACATGACAAAAACGGCGCTACAGGTTATGACATCACAAACGTCACCCTGATGTCCTCTGATGACCTTATCAACTGGACTGATGAAGGCGAGGTTGTGGATGCTGCGAACATTTCATGGGCAGGTCTGACCTACGCGCCCGGTGCGATATACAGGAACGGTTATTACTATGTTTACTTTGGCAACGGCGGAGGCAGCATAGGCGTAATGAGAAGCACAAGCCCGACAGGGCCATTTACCGACCCTGTAGGACGCGCTATCATCACGTCAAGCACGCCCGGAGTCAGCGGAGTAACATGGATATTTGATCCTGCTGCATTCATTGATGACGACGGCCAGGCATATCTGTACTTCGGCGGCGGCGGGCCGGGTAATGCAAGGGTAATTAAGCTTAATTCAGACATGATAAGCGTAAACGGCTCGGCTGTGACAATAGACGCACCGAGGTATTTCGAAGCGCCCTACATGAACAAACGCAACGGCATATACTACTTCTCTTACTCGACGGATTTTTCGGCTTCACCGGCTGCTTCGATAGACTACATGACAAGCAGCAACCCGATGACAGGTTTCACCCACAGGGGAACAATACTTTTAAATCCTTCTGACAACTGCGGCAACAATAACCACGCTTCTATTGTGAACATCGGCAATGACTGGTATGTGGCTTATCATACCAGGCGTCTGTCAAATACCAATCTCGGCAACTGCAACGGCATATACGAGAGAAGCGTCGCGCTTGACAGGCTGTACTTTAATGCGGACGGAACGATTCAGAGAGTCATACCGACGACTACGGGTGTAAACGCTCTTAAAACTTTCAACCCGTATACCACGAATAAAGCGGTTACCATGGCAAGGAGCTCCGGAATAGCAACTGAGGCATGCTCTGAAGGCGGTCTCAATGTCGCGAATATTGAGAACAATGACTGGATAATGGTAAAGGGAGTAAACTTTGGAACAGGCGCCACCGGGTTTACCGCCCGTGTCGCAAGCGCGACAAGCGGCGGCAACATAGTAATACGCCTCGGAAGCACTACAGGGCCTATCATCGGCACATGTTCTGTGGCGGGAACCGGAGGCTGGCAGACCTGGCAGAACAGGAGCTGTACGATTTCCGGCGCGACAGGCGTGCAGGATGTGTATTTCATGTTTACCGGCGGGACAGGCTTCCTCTTTAATTTTGTTTCATACAGCTTTACGCAGTCGGGAGTAACTGTTACAAACACACCTGTAGCCACTAATACGCAGGCTGTGCCGACTACAACTCCTACAATACCTGTTGTTACAGGCGGGCTAAGGGATCTTGCGGCTGCAAAGGGAATGCTTTTCGGGGCTGAAGCCGCGAACAGCCCTCTGCGCAATGAGGCCATATACAGCAGCACGCTCGCGAAAGAATTTAACTGGATGGGCGGGGAGAATGAATTCAAGGCCTATCTGTGGAACGGGCCGTACAGCTACAATTTTTCAACCACTGATTATTACAGGAGTTTCAGGGACGCCAACAATATGCTGATGCGCGGCCACGTTCTGGTTTATTATACGGTCGTGCCCGGCTGGATGAGCAGCGGAAGCTATACAAACGCGCAGATAAGCGACATGCTCAGGTCATACATAAACGCAATGGCCGGAAGGTACAGCGGCAAAATGAATGAGTGGGACGTGGTAAATGAAGCGGTACGGGACAACTCGCCTTACGGCTATAGGACGGATGATTTCTGGCACCAGAAGCTCGGCGACTACATACCTCAGGCATTCAGCTGGGCGCGTCAGGCAGACCCGCATGCAAAACTCTTCTATAATGACTACGGCAACGAGGGCTTGAACGGAAAGTCAAACTATATATATCAGATGGTCAGCAATTTGAAAGCTCAGAACGTACCGATAGACGGCGTGGGCTGGCAGTGCCATGTGGGGCATAACTGGCGCTTAAACGACGATATCTGGGAAAACGCACAGAGGCTCACTGCTCTCGGGCTGCAGGTGTCGGTCACCGAACTTGACGTCGCAATACCCGTACCTGTGGACGCGGCAAAACTGCAGTCGCAGGCAAAGGCGTATGCTGACATGGCTTTCCTGTGCATGACGCACCCGAATATTAAGAGGATGTTCCTGTGGGGCTTTACCGACAAGCATTCGTGGATACCCGGGTTTACAAACGGGGCATCTGACGCGGCTCTGATATTTGACACGAATTACAACAAGAAACCGGCTTACTACGCCATAGAATCAGTTCTGAAACTCAACCCTGTTGCCGGTATTTACAACGGCGGGTTTGAAAGCTCCATATACTGCTTCAACGAAATGTCAGGCGGCGCGATTGCCGAGGAAACTTCGATTGTGCGCTCAGGCAGCAAATCAGCAAGGGTTTACAACAGGTCGCAGGCATATCATGGCATAGGGCAGTATGTACTGCCTTACCTGCTTGCGCAGGGGCAGGGAACCTACAGCGCAAGCGTGTGGTCCAGGCTTGCGACAGGAACAGACACTGCAAAACTCACGCTTTTCATCAAGGATGACGCGGGAAGCAAATACATATCACTGGGCTCGGCCGCGGCAAACAGCACAGGCTGGACTCAGGTAAGCGGCTCGGCAAATGTTACATGGACGGGGCTCTTAAGGGTTGCAAGGCTCTTTGTAGAAACCGGCACCACCACCGCTGCGTTCTATGTTGACGACATGGCATTTGCGAAACAGGGCGCTGTGACGCCGACGGCAACAGTTCCTCCTGCCACCGCGACTGCAACAGCAACAAGGACTGCAACTCCCATTGCGACTGCCACCGCAACTCCGCCTGCTACAGCTACTCTGACTCCTACGGCTGTAGTCGCGGCAACATGGCGCGTGCTCGCGGGAAGCGACGTATCATATACCGACTCGATGGGTATGACATGGCTCTCTGACAGGAATTTCACCGGCGGAACAGTATATACCACTACTAATGCAGTATCAGGCGCGCTGCCATCTGCCGCGGACCAGGCATTGTATCAGAGCGAGCGCTACGGAAATCCTTTCAGCTATTCGTTCAGTGTGCCTGCGGGAACATATCAGGTAACCCTGAAAATGGCTGAGACTTTCCATGCAGAGGCCGGTTTAAGAAGTTTCAATGTATCTATCAACGGAAATACTGTGATTACGGACATGGATATCTTTACGGCTGCCGGCGGCAACGGAAAGGCGCTTGATGTAATATTCAATAACATAGCGCCTTCTGCCGGAAAAATCACAATAGAGTTCGGGCCTGCGGCGGTTGACAACGCAAAAGTATGCGCAATACAGGTAATACCGCAGCCTGCAATACCGACAAATACGCCTGTGGCGACAAACACAGCATTACCTCCGACATCAACGCCGACGACGCCTGTGCCGACAAACACGGCAGTGCCTCCGACATCAACTCCTACGACTCCGGTACCGACAAACACGGCAGTAGTTCCGACTTCAACACCTACGACACCGGTACCTACAAACACGGCAGTGCCTCCGACATCAACTCCTACGACTCCGGTACCGACAAACACTGCAGTACCTCCGATATCAACACCGACAACACCTGTAACGGCTAATTTCTCTATAAGTGTTAAGAGCGGGGACATCAATAACAGTACAAACAGCCCGCAGCCGAGCATCAGGATCATGAACACAGGATCTTCCGGGCTCAACTTGAATTCAGTTGAAGTGCGTTACTGGCTCAATTTTGACGGCACTAACCAGACAGTACAGTCGTGGCTGAACTGGGCAGGCAGGCTGCCTCAGGGTTCCACGATAAGCGGCAATGTACAGCTCTCTGCGGTTTCCGCAAATATCGGCGGACAGACACACTACGTAAGCATCAAGTTTAACGGCGGGATCATCCTGCAGCAAAATGAGTACGCTGAGATACAGATAAGATTCAATAAATCTGACTGGTCGGCAATGACGCAGTCAAATGACTGGAGCTTCACAAACTCGCAAAGCTGGCAGACGTGGACAAAAACCACGGCATACATGAACGGCAGCCTGGTATGGGGACAGGAACCTGCGTCAACGACGCTTCCGGCGGAGATTTCCTCGGTAATGTCTTACCCGAACCCGGCAACGTCTGACACAGGCGCAACTCTGTCGTATTCGATAAGCACGACAGACGGCACGATAACCACGGCAGGTTTTAATGATATGGTTTACGCGCTTGACCCGTCGTCAAAAGTCTCGCTCAAAATATTCTCCCAGTCAGGCAGGCTGTTATGGCAGCAGGAACTCGAGGGGGTCTATTATCTCTCGACCGGTGCTCATACTGTCAAGTGGGACGGCAAGGCAGCGGGCGGAAAAGTACTTGCTGCGGGGATGTACCTGTTAAAAGTAGATCTTAAGATGAAAGAAGGGACAAGCACCGGGTTTTCAAGCATAATAATGATGAAATAACGGACGACAGGGGTATAGGGTTGAGATAATTGTTCAGCCCTATACCCAAAGTTCGTTCTTGAAACAGGCCGGATGTCAGGCTGGGATTTATTACCCCGTGATAGATACGAAAAACAGTGCGGGCGCGTCCGCGTACAGAAAACCCCCGGTATCGTTTGTTGTAAGGTGATTAAAAATATGGGTCGTTTTTAAAGATAGTGATATAATTTCTTTATGAAAAAAACAGCTGTTTTTGTATTAGTACTTTCTTTACTGTTTGTTGTTGTATATTCTGTTTACTTTTTTCGTTCTCTCCCTGTAATTACCGGCATAAAAGAAGGCATATCAGTGCGGGTTTATAAGGGGGGAGAATACCTTGGCAGAAGGCAGGTAAATCCCTCTCACGATAGTTTTATTCGTTCTGATGCGCTTCCCAAACATGCTGCCGGTGCCATAATAGTTTCAGAGGACGGCAGGTTTTGGAGCCACAAAGGGATAGACCCGCATGAAATCGCACAAGCCGCGGTGCGTGATCTGAAGTCGGGGGCAAAGAAACACGGCGCCAGTACCATGACGCAGCAACTGGTAAAGAATCTGTATTTTTCGGGGGAAAAAACTTTTGGCCGCAAGATCAGGGAAGCTGTAACCGCGATGCGTGTTGAACGCGTGCTGTCAAAAAGGGAAATACTGGATTACTACATGAATACCGCGCAGTTCGGCGACGGGGTATACGGTATTGCCGAGGCTTCAAACCACTATTTTGGAAAAAATCCGGCAGCATTAACCGCGGAAGAATCCGCGCTGCTTGCTTTTTTTCTGCCGAGGCCGGTACTGCGGGGAGGTATGTACAGCAGCGGAAAAGTGAACGCATATCAGGCGGAATGTGCCGCTGCGATTTTATCGAGGATGAAAAAACAGGGGTATGTGGAGGAAGAGTTGAGAGGGAGATAATAGATTGAGAAAGTAAAAAGGAGTGTTAGTTTGTCATAATAGTACAGGAGGGTCTGTGACCCTCCTGTTTTGTTTTTAACGTCGTGAAGGACGAGGCTGCAGAACTGAGAATGACGGCTCAGGAAAGACGGGTGCGAAGGTTAGGACGGGAAATGACGAGTGATGAGTACGCGTGGAAAATTTTGGATAAAGACAGATAACAGCAGAAACGGGACAGAACAAAACGAGGCGGGTTTGAAACCCGCCTTTACGTTATTAATAATAACATTCGTAGAGGAGGGTCTGTGACCCTCCTGTTTTGTTTTTAACGGCTTCTGCGTGAATGCGATACAAGTTTTTTATTTTATTTGATTTATGGTTTTGTGATTTGTACTGATGTAAATCCCTCTATCATCAGGTTCCCGGCTGACGGAGCGGTAGGCCCGGTGAATTTGGATGTAAAAGTTGACATGGGATAGACATTTATGTTGTAGTTACCGCTTCCTGTGAAAGTTGTGCCGGGTATTACGTATCCGGGGTCTATATCCGGGGTGTCATTTGTAGATGTGTATGTGAGAGTATGTCATAAAATTTGTGTAAATGGCCATAATCTGCAGTACACTTAAGTGT
>CAYGHG010000003.1:0-55556 GCA_964349515.1 uncultured Spirochaetia bacterium | reverse complement strand
AGACAGTAACGCCGACGATTACTGAGACGGTTACTCCAACCATCACGGAAACAGTAACACCGACAATTACAGAAACGGTAACACCGACAATAACTGAGACGGTAACGCCGACGATAACGGAGACTGTGACACCGACTATAACTGAGACAATTACACCTACTGACACTGTTACAGAGACAGCAACACCGACAATAACCGAAACCGTGACACCTACGATTACGGAGACTGTGACACCGACAATAACCGAGACAGTTACGCCTACAATTACTGAAACGGCAACGCCGACTATTACTGAGACCGTGACACCGACTATAACAGAGACGGTGACACCGACTATTACAGAAACCGTAACACCTACAATTACTGATACCGTAACACCTACAATTACTGAAACTTCGACACCTACTGTTACAGAAACAGTAACGCCTACAATAACAGAGACCGTTACCCCGACGATTACAGAAACTATAACGCCGACAATAACAGAAACCGTAACTCCGACCATAACCGAGACTGTCACTGCTACGATAACAGAGACAGTAACTCCTACAATGACAGAGACAGTAACGCCTACGATTACAGAGACGACAACGCCTACGATTACCGAAACTGCGACACCGACAATCACTGAGACTGTGACGCCTACGATTACAGAGACTGTAACACCGACAATTACAGACACCGTAACGCCTACAGATACTGTTACTGAAACTGCAACGCCTACAGTGACGGAGACCATAACGCCTACAGTGACGGAAACAGTCACGCCGACTATAACGGAGACCGTAACGCCGACAATAACTGAGACGGTGACTCCTACTGTTTCGGAGACTGTCACGCCTACTGTGACTGAAACTGTAACACCTACGGTTACCGAAACGGACACTGTGACAGTGACGGTAACGCCTACTATTACCGAAACGGTTTCACAGACGTCAACGCCGACGGTATCACAGACTGTCACTCAGACAGTGACGCCGACTATTACAGGAACGATTACGGTAACTATAACGCCTTCCATAACCCGGACGGCTACGCCTACTAGCACTTCTACAAATACGCCGGTTCATTCGCCGACTTCTACGGCTACGCCTACTTCGACGCTTACGGCTACGCCTACTATAACGCTGACCGGGACTCCTACGGCTACGCTTACCGCTACGGAGACTATGACTCAGACATCCACGTACACGGTATCTCCGACTGCCACGCAGACTCCTACCGTGTCGCCGACGCCTGTTTATATTCTTGACATATATGTTTACAATGAGGCCGGCGAGGTTGTGAAACACATAAGTTCATCGGGGGCTTATGAGATGGTTGATAACTTCACCATCACGAGCGGAAGCACATTCAGCCCTGACGACGGGAGCGAAGTGGTAATTGATGTCGGCGGGTACATATATAAATGGAACGGCAAAAACGACCAGGGCGCAAGCGTCGGCAACGGCGTGTATTACATAAAAGTCGTTGTAAAAGACGACTACGGTTACGAGCATATATCTGTGGACAGCGTGACTGTGCTTACTAACAATGTAAAAACAGAGGCCAGAATATACAATACCGCCGGGGAGCTGGTCAAGATAATACCTGTTACTTCGCCGGTTATAAAGGGTTCAAAGACTCTGACGCTTGACCCTGCGCCTCCGGCCGCGTTCTATCCTGACGAGGCGGGTATGAATAAGCTTACAATACATTATTCAGACATTACGCTTGAATGGAACGGAACCAACAATAACGGCCTGATAGTGGATAACGGAGTATACTACATACAGATAGTCAATGTGGATGTTAACGGGTATGAGACTGTGGCTACCGCGAATATTACAGTGCTGCATAACGGGTATGAAGTCATAAATAACGTAAAGGTTATACCGAATCCGCTTAAAATAGAGAATACTGACAGGTTGCTGATAACGTTTGACGCTATGGCAGGCACCAAAGTGAACGCGAGAATATACAACCTCGCGGGAGAACTGATAGTTGACCTCGATAACAGCGGCCCGTCGCCTCACGAACTCAGGTGGAACCTGCTGACCGGTGTTGAGAGCGTCTCTTCGGGCCTATACATAGCCGTAATCAGGGCCAGAACGGACACCGGCCTGCAGAAAATAATTACGGTTAAATTCACCATAATAAGGTAGAATTATCACATAATGAAAATCCTAAAAGAGGGAATAGACAGGTATTTAAGCGACGAATCAAATTCCAAAAGCAGCGGCATTGAAGGGGTTGTCGTACCTTCTGACGCGGATGAAGTGCTGAAAATTCTGCAAAAAGGAAAACCTGTCACCGTGTACGGCGGGGGAACCGGCATAACAGGCGGCGCATGCGCTGAAGGCGGAGTGCTGCTCTCTACGGAAAAATTCAGAAAAGTTGAAGCTGACCCGCTGTTTATGACCGTGCGCTGCGGTGCGGGCGCGAGTTTAAAAGACATACACAAGGAGCTTTCAAAATACGGTTTATGGTATCCTGCGGACAGCACGGAACAGTCGGCGACTATCGGAGGGAATATAGCCACCTGCGCATGGGGTGCCAGGGGTTTGAAGTATGGAAGCATCAGGAATTTTGTAAATGCGATAACGGTAGTGACGCCTGCTGCGGGCGTAATGGAAATTAAAAGGGGCGAACTTAAGGCGCACGCCGGGAAATTCAGGTTTGCGGCAAAAGGCAGGGAAATAAGCTTTGAAATGGCCGATACGCTGCCGAAGTTTGCGTTTAAAAACAGCGCGGGGTATTATATGGGCAGGGAAACAGACCTGATAGACCTTTTTATCGGAAGCGAAGGCACCCTCGGAGTCGTGATATCTGCCGAACTTAAAGTACTGCCGGTGCCATTTGGGGTTTTCAGCGCGGCGCTTACTTTTAAGGATAAAAAAGAGGCTTTGTCTTTCGCGGCAAAAATTAAAACCGGAAACCCTCCGCTATGCGGCCTTGAATATTTTGACAACAATTCCACATCATTGCTTTCCGCAAAGTATAAAAATCTGATACCCGGCAGATATATGATTATATGCGAGTTTGAGGCATCTTCCGCGGCTGAAGAAGAGCGCCTGATGAAGTTAATAGACAGAGAGGGCTCAAAGGCTCAGGAAACAACGGTTTGCGGTACGGGTGAAAAGAACAACCCTGTTTCTGAGATGAGGGAAGCTCTGCCGTCCATAATTAATGATAAGATGAGAAAAAGGAAACTGATAAAATTATCCACGGATTTCAGCGTGGCTGAAAACATGAAAAAGGAAATGGATGCCGTGTATGAAAGGCATCTTAATGAGGTTGAAATGCAGCATGCTGTGTTCGGACACATAGGCAACAACAACCTGCACGTAAATTTCATGCCCTATGACAACAATGAAAGGGAAGCGGCCCTGAAAACAGCCGGTGTTATGGCGGCGGACATTGCAGCTCTCGGAGGCTCTGTGGCGGCCGAACACGGCGTCGGAAAGCTTAAAAAGGGATATCTGGAACTGATGTATAAAAAGGAAGAGATTGAGGCGATGAGAAAAATAAAAAAAGCGTTTGACCCTGCGGGAATACTAAATGCGGGCAATATTTTTGACCTGTGATGAAAAGTGTAAGTACAGGGGAGCTGGAGGAAGGCGCGGTATGTTCAAGCCTGGTATATGACTCCGGCGGGCGGCATCTGGTAAAAAAAGGCGCTGTGATAAACAGTGCGGTTAAAAACAAGCTTATTGATTCGGGAATAAACCGTATATATATTGAAGACGATGTGTTCTGTTCTTCTTCTCCTTTCAGCCCTGAAACCTGTGCGGACGCGCTGAACGTCATAGCCGCTTTTTACAACAGTGACGGACGGGACAGCGGCCTGCTGAAAAAGTATGGTGATGAAGATATAAAAAAAATAGCTTCATATTCAGGTGAAACTGCATCAAAAATAGGTTTCGCACACCTGTTTTTGTATTACTCTTCAGAATTTGTCTCGCAGGCGGTGAAAAACCGGGAAACGCCTTATGATATAAGGGATTTCAGGAATAAATCAAACTACTACAGCTACCACCCGCTGGGTGCGGCCTGTCTTTCTATATTAATAGGAAGAGAGATGGGGTTAAATGAACGGGAACTATGTGAACTGGGGGCCGGTGCAATGCTTTTTGACTGTAAAATGAAGCTCTATCCGTTCTCGGGGGAAGACAGAAAACTGTCACAGCAGGAGATGATGGAGCTCGCCATGCACACGTCCGCGGGCTATGACTTTCTTAAAAACATATACGGCCTGCCTGCCAAATCCGCGCTGATAGCCTCCCAGCACCACGAACGTTATGACGGAAGCGGCTATCCTAAAGGGGTTAAAAAAGAATCAATTAATGTATTGTCCGGAATTGCTGCGGCAGCGGATGTTTATGACGCACTCGTGTCTGACAGGCCCTTCAGGCCGGCATACAGCGTGCGGGAAGCAAAAGATTACATACTTGAAAACTCAGGCGTGCTTTTTGACCCTGCTGTATGCGATGCATTTGAAAAATGTGCGGTGAGGTATCTGCCGGGGACATTTGTAAAAACAGATGCAGGATGTGAAGCTGTTGTTATAAGGAATAATTCACACAGCCCGGATAACCCGGTCATAAAACTAATTGAAAAAAAAGCGGGAAGTGATATAATTCTCGGTACTGAAACCGACACTGCGGCTGAAAAAAGCCCTAAAATCATACAAATCTCGGAAAGAGGTATTTGATGGCGCGCGTTATTTCCATAGTAAACCAGAAGGGGGGGGTGGGCAAGACCACTACAACCGTAAACATATGCAGTATCATTGCGGCGAGGGGAAAAAAGGCCCTTCTCATAGACATAGACCCTCAGGGCAATTCGTCGCTTGGTTTGGGAATAGATAAAAAAAACATAGAAACAGGGATATACAGCGTGCTGATTGGGGATTCAACTGCCGATGAAAGCCTGGTTAAGACCGCGATAGAAGGGCTTGATGTACTGCCTGCGAATATCAACCTCGCGGGCGCTGAAGTGGAGCTTGTAAACATAGAAAACAGGGAAACAAGGCTGAAAGACGCGCTTGCTGAAATAAAAGACAGGTATGATTTTGTATTTATAGACTGCCCGCCTTCGCTCGGGCTGCTTACCCTAAACGCACTTACAGCTTCCGACTCGGTGCTCATCCCGATTCAGTGCGAGTTTTACGCTCTTGACGGGCTTGCGATGCTTTTGGAAACCGTAGAAAACGTCAGGGAGGTTTTGAATCCGGGCCTTACGATAGAGGGCGCGCTGATTACCATGTTTGACAGCAGGACGAGCCTTTCCCTTCAGGTTGTGGAAGAGATAAAGAAAAAATTCAAGAGCAGGGCATATGACACGATTATTCCGAGAAACGTAAGGCTTTCCGAAGCGCCGAGCTTCGGCACGCCGATTAACCTTTACGACAAGCACTCAAAGGGGGCGCAGGCTTACGAAAAGCTATGCGACGAAATACTCGGCGTTAAGAGAAAATAGGAGGCATCATGGCCAGACAGGCACTGGGAAAAGGATTGGGCGCGCTGATTCCGACGGCAAAGAAAAATCAGCCTTCGGTAAAAGCTGCCGCTGAAGAGATAGAGATAAGCGAGATAAGGGCAAACCCCAACCAGCCAAGAAAGACTTTTACCGCTGAAAAACTTGACGAACTCATAAAATCGGTTAAAAAGAAGGGTGTGATAACCCCCATAGTGGTAAAGGACACAGGCGGGAAATATGAAATTATAGCGGGTGAGCGCAGGTTTATCGCGGCGCAGCGGGCGGGTTTGAAAAAGATACCCGTTGTCATCAGAAATGTTTCAAACACCGAACAAATGGAGCTTGCCCTCATAGAGAATATCCAGAGGGAAGATTTAAATCCGATAGAGGAAGCGGCTGCGTACAAACAGCTGATGGAGGCAAAAAAACTCACTCAGGAAGAACTCGCGGACGAGCTCAGCAAGAGCCGCGTATATGTTGCCAATGCCGTAAGGCTGCTTAAGCTCTCAAAGCCTGTTCAGGAAATGATAGTGAAAGGCGAGATAACAGCCGGCCACGCAAAAGTACTGCTCGGCATAGATGACCAGGTAAAGCAGCGCATAATGGCGCAGGCTGTCGTGATAAAAGGGCTCTCGGTGAGGGATCTTGAAAAAGCCCTTAAAAAAACCAAAAGCACAAAAACCTCCAAATCAAAACCAGGCAGCAGCCTGCCTGAGCTTAAAAGCATAGAAAACAAGATGAAACTGATGTTTGGGACAAAAGTGTCTGTTAAGGGCGATTATAAAAAGGGAAAAATAGAGTTAGAGTACTACTCGCAGGAAGACCTTGAGAGGATACTTGACGTTCTAAGGATAAACCTTTAAAACTTATTTTGCCGGAGGGGTAAGCGGCGCATCGTCTATTTCCCTGCGCAGTTTTTCAACCCAGGCGCTGTATTCAGGGGTTATTTCCGAGAGCCTCTGTCTTGAAAGCTTGACCCATTTTGACTCAGGAGGGGTAAAGAGGTCAACTACAGTATTATACTGCACATAGGCGTTTTTCAGCGCGTTGTCTTCCATCAGCATTTCATATTCGGTTTCCGAGATTTCTTTCTTTTTAAGTTTTTCATCGTAGTACTGCTTTTTCAAGTCGGGGCTCTTGTAAAATGAAAGATAACGTTCGCCTTCGTTGTATTCGCGTTTGGCCCGCTTTACCAGCTCAAACCTGACCATGAGAAAAGCTATTATAAGAGTGCAGATGACTATGATAACTGTGGTTACTATTTCCTTCTTTTTTGCGGCGTCCATTAGTGCCTCCGGTTTGATTTTTAAAAATTATATAGATAAAAGACGCGGGTGTAAAGGGTAAAAAAGGCGGATTATTGAGCAATTAGCCGTGATCAATGATTGGAAACGCATGACGGCAGTCTGCCGCGCGTTTTTGTGACACTGTCCGAAAAGTGAATAATTGTAGAACAAGAGATAATAACGGGCTATTCTCCTTTTGTTCCGCTCGCGGGGCAGACGGGCGGGAAGAGTGAGTTTTTAAGGTTTAAAACTACGCCCCCTCACCTTGGTCCTCTCCCCCGAAGGGGAGAGGAAATAATAGCAAATAATATTACACACTATTATATTCAGGTTCTGCCTTTGTATTTAGGCTTTTATATTACATAAAATATGATAAAATTACACATATCTGTTTTTATTACAATTTTAGGAGGAGAACTTGAAGAGCTCGGAACTGAGACAAATGTATCTTGATTTTTTCGCGGGCAAGGGCCACACGGTAAAGGCCAGCTGGCCCCTTGTGCCGGAAGATAACACGCTTCTTTTTAACGTGGCGGGAATGGTGCCTTTTAAGGACTATTTTCTGGGCCGCGTACCGCTTGTGTTCACCCGTGCCGCAAGCTGCCAAAAATGCATCAGGACAAATGACATTGAAAACGTCGGAAGAACGAGAAGGCACCATACATTTTTTGAGATGCTGGGAAACTTCTCATTCGGTGATTACTTTAAAGAAGAGGCGATAGCCTGGGCGTGGGAGTTTCTGACTGAAAAGGCAAAGCTTCCCAAAGAGCGCATGTATATAACCGTATATAAAACAGACGATGAAGCTTTTGCGATATGGAAAGACAAGATGAAGGTGCCGGAAGACAGAATTTTCAGAATGGGTGAGGCCACTAATTTCTGGGAAATGGGCACTGTCGGGCCGTGCGGGTACTGCTCGGAGATATATTTTGACCTTGAGGGCAAGGCGGGAGTAGTGACACACAAGGATATAGAAGAAAACGATGACCGGTTTCTTGAAATCTGGAATCTGGTATTTACCGAGTTTGACAAAAAAGAAGACGGCTCGCTCGGCCCGCTTGCTCAAAAAAACATAGATACGGGAATGGGGCTTGAGCGCCTTGCTGCTGTCTGCCAGGGCAGGTTTTCCAATTTTGAAACAGACCTTTTCATGCCGATTATCAAAGACGCTGCCGAAAAATGCGGGGTTAAGTACGGCGTAACTGAAAAGCAGGACGTATCGCTTCGGGTTATTGCAGACCATGCGAGGAGCGTTACTTTCCTGATAGGCGACGGTGTGCTTCCGTCAAACGAAGGTAGGGGTTATGTCCTGCGCCGCGTCATACGCCGCGCCATAAGGCACGGCAGGCTGCTGGGCATGAAAGAGCCTTTCCTTTTTAAAACAGTGCCGGTTGTAATTGATATAATGGGGGGCGCGTATCCTGAGATTGTTTCGAGGAAAGAATACATAACGCAGATAATAAAAATGGAGGAAGACAAGTTTCAGGAGACTATGGATAAAGGCCTTGAAATGCTGAATAAAGAGATAGAAGCGGCCAAAGCGGCATCGCTCAAAGAACTGCCGGGTGAGGCGGCGTTCAAACTTTATGATACTTTCGGGTTTCCGGCTGAGATTACCGCCGAGATACTGCTCGAAAACGGGCTCGGGCTTGATATGAATCAGTTTAAGGCTCACATGGAAAAACAGCGCGAAATGGCAAAAAAAGCCTGGAAGGGCGTCAGCGCGGAACTGTCGTCGCGCGCGCCAAAGCACTCCATTGAAGGGCTGCCTGTTACGTCATTTTTAGGATATGAAAAAGTTGAGGCACAGTGCAAAGTAATTTCGATACTTAAAAAAGGCGAAGCTGCCGCGCAGGCTGCGGCCGGCGAGGACGCAGATGTGGTGCTTGATGCCACTCCTTTTTACGCGGAGTCAGGCGGGCAGACAGGCGACAAGGGGTTGTTTTACAATGATGCACTAAAAGCAGAAGTAACAGATACTCAGAAAATTGACGGAATATACCTGCACAGGATAAAAATAACTTCAGGCTTGATTGAAAAAGGAACGGTTATTACCGCCTCCGTGGACACTCCGAGGCGCGAGGCGGTAATGAAGAACCACACCTCGACTCATCTGCTGCACTCCGCTCTCAGGGCAATACTCGGGCCCCACGTGGAACAGGCAGGCTCGTACGTTGACGAAGACAGGCTGCGTTTTGATTTCACTCATTTTGCCGCCTTAACAGGCGAAGAGATAAGAAAAACAGAACGCCTGGTAAATGCGTGGATTGAGCAGGCTTCACCTGTTTGTGTTGAGGAAATGGAAATTGAACAGGCAAAAAAAAGAGGGGCGATAGCGCTCTTTGAAGACAAATATAAGGACAGTGTAAGGACGGTTACTGTAGAAGGCGTATCAATGGAGCTTTGCGGCGGCACGCACCTGAAAAATACGGGTGAGGCCGGCCTCTTTAAAATAACCTCGTCGGTTTCAACAGCCGCAGGCGTAAGAAGGATAGAAGCGGTGACAGGCCCGGCCGCGCTTTCGATGTTTGATGATTATGACGATTTCGTGAAGCAGTTAAAGGATAAATTTAAGGCTAAAGACACGGGGGAGCTTTTGGAAAAAATAGCAAGGCTCGGGATTGAGCTTAAAGAAAAAGAGCGGGAAATACAGAAATTAAAAACAGGAAGCGTGGTCAAAAACGCCGCCGATTACATCTCGTCTGCCGTGGAAATAAACGGCATAAACGTGCTTACTATCAGCCTGCAGTCCGCGGACAAGGATTCGGTCAGGTCTTTGGGTGACGTACTGCGTGAGAAGATGAAAAAGGCAGTGATAGTCATAGCCAATGCGGAGGAGGGAAAGGCAAATTTCCTCGCAGTGGTAACGCAGGACATAACCGACAAATATGACGCATCCGCAATAGTAAAAAAAGCCGCCGCAGTCTGCAAGGGCGGCGGAGGCGGAAGGCGTGACATGGCGGAAGCAGGCGCAAAGGACCCCTCTAAAATAAAAGAAGCGCTTGAAACCGTTTATGAGAGCGTGAAAGTCTCCTGATGAGGATAATGGCGCTTGACCCGGGCAGGGTGAGGATAGGAATAGCAATCAGCGATCCCTCGGGAACTATTGCCTCCCCGCTTTCTTTTGTTAATAACAACGAGAGGCTGCCAAAGGAACTGGAAAAGCTGTTTCGGGACTATGAGCCCTCCCTTGTGCTGGTGGGAAACCCGATAAATATGGACGGCACAAAAAACGCAGGCAACACTCTGGCGGAGGAGCTAAAGGCGCTTGTGGAGTCAGTTGCTGGCGCGCCTGAAACAATACTGTGGGACGAGAGGATGACCACGGCGGAGTCCGAAGAACTGCTGATAAGCGCCGGTGTATCAAGGAAAAAAAGAAAACTTTTAAACGACAAAATTGCCGCTTCGCTGATATTGCGGGACTATCTGAACAGGAACTCCGGAGGAAAAAAGCAATGAATGATAAATTATTAAAGATAAAAAGAAACGTACTGATAGTTCCCGTCCTTGTGGCGGCGTTTGTGACGGTATATTTCTTGTCCGCGTTTTTTTTGCCTGCAAAGATTGGCAGTAATGAAACAGCCAGGGTTTATATAGAATACGGCAGCGGGTTTAATAACGCCGCGGAGGAGCTTAAAAAAGAGGGGCTTCTCAGAAATAAACTGATTTTTATGGCATACGCTGTCGCAACCGGCAGCAGGGCAAAACTAAAAGCGGGAGAATATGAATTTTCCTATTCGGAAAACATGGTTTCCATACTTAACCGGATTGTCAAAGGTGATGTCATCAAATATAGGATTGTTTTCCCGGAGGGCAGCGAACTTCGTGATATGGCTGCTTTGGTTGAAAGGTCGGGGCTGGGTTATGCGGAAGAGTTTTTAAGGATAGCTTCGGACCGCGAGTTTTTGAAAAGCATCGGGATAGAATATAAGTCAGCCGAAGGGCTCCTTTTTCCGGACACATATAATTTTGTAAGGGGCGAAGGTGAAAAAAAAATAATTTCAGTTATGCATGCGAGATTCAGGGAAAAGGTAAAAATAGACCTGAAAGGCAGGTACAACATACAGGGGCTTTCTTTGAGCGGTTACTATGTAATAAAACTTGCCTCTCTGGTGGAAAAAGAATCCAAGGTCGACAGCGAGAGGGCCAAAGTTGCCTCGGTTTTTGTAAACAGGCTGAAATCTCCGGAGCCTTACCAGAAAAAACTTGAGTCATGTGCAACCGTACGTTACGCACTTAACAAAAAAACAGGGGCGCTTACCTACCGTGATTTGCGCGTTGATTCCCCCTACAATTCATACATTTACATAGGCTTGCCGCCTACGCCTATATGCGCCCCGGGACTAAAGTCCATTGAAGCGGCGCTTAATCCGTCAGTCACCAAGTACAGGTTTTTTGTGGTGCGCGACGAAGGCGAACATACTTTTTCGGAGACTCTTGAAGGCCACAATGCGGCAAAGATTGAAAACAGGAAGAACAGGGGTTCTAAGTGAAGCGGACCGCCGCGTTTTTGATAATGCTTTTATCTGTTTTTTCTTTGAGCGCCGCGCCAATATACCGTATTTCCGGTTCATTTCCGGGAGTTCTTGACGTTGACGCCGTATACAGTGAAAAATATTTTGAGTACTCGGCTTTGTATGAGGATTTTTTTCTTCCTGTTTCCGGTGAGTGGCAGGAGAGAAGCGAGCCGCTGAGGGGTATTTTATACGAGGCGGGCGCGAGGGTGGGGCTTCCTGACGGATATGCCGCGGGTTTGTACTTCACCTACATAACGCAGAAATCAGGGAATGAAGACAGAAATGACCTGCACTCGGTATATGTATCGGCGCATAAAAGAGTGGAAGAACTGCTTAATGTTACTGCGGGGTTTAAGATGCCGGGTGTCTGGGGAGAATTTGCCGAAGGGTTGCTGAACCGTGGAAATTTCTACGGTTTCTTTGCTGCGGCTGAAACGGACGGCGCAGTAGGGCAGTTTATATGGGGGGCCGGAGTGTCAGGAGAAGCCGGATTAATAAATGGTGCGCCTTACACATTCGGTGCGTCAGGAGTTTTAGGATACAGGGCATACAGCGATGACAGGCATTCTTTGGATCTCACCGTTGAGACGGAATATAATTTTGATTCAAATGAAGGAGGCAGCGCTTACATTATCCCGAAAGCGGTAATTCAGTTTGATAATGGTTTCAGGTTTTCCATAGGCGTGGAAGGGCTTTTTTACGCTCAGGATGCACTGCTAAACAGATATGACAGGCTGCTCTATAGGGCAGGAGTTTCATACAGGGTTTATTCGTCTTCCAGGGCGGAGGAAGAAAAACCGGATGCGGTAAAAGAAGGCGCTACGTGGAGGGAGCAGGAAATAGACACTGAAATGATACCCGAAACATGGCTCAAGGAAGATAAAAAGTAAAAATGGAGGCTCGATTTGAAAAACAGCCCTGACAGGCAGAAGATAATATCTTTTCTTCGAAATGAGGAAAAGCCCCTTGATTTAAAAACCATTATGCACAGGCTGAAGATACACCCGTCTTACCGCAGCCAGGTAAAAAAAATACTCCGTGAACTGGGCAAAGAAGGCGGTGTGTACAGGGGAAGGAACAAGTTTTCTTCCGACAAACCAAAAACAAATTCAAACACTATAACAGGCAGGGTTGACATAAGGCACGACTTTGGGTTTATAGTCACCGGCGACGGTAACGATATATTTATGGGGTCAAGGGCGGTAGAACCCCTGCTGTCCGGCGATATTGTTGAGGCGGATATAATAGAAAAGTACGACGGCAGGCGGGAGGGGCTCCTGCGCAGGGTGGTGTCGAGGACGGAGGCGCCTGTTATGTGCCGGGTCAGAAAGCAGGGTGCTGCGCTTTTAGGGTTTCTCATGTCAAAGCAGATGCCGGTAATCAGGATTACGGACGCGGGCGGCCATCCGGTAAAGGAAAATGACATTGTGCTGGTAAAAGTAAGCGAAAAAGAGGGGGTTATTGAGGGGCGCGTCATATCATATATGTACGACAGGGATGATATAAATTCATATAAAAACTTTATTCTGGATAAATATGAAATAAGGCGTGATTTTCCTGATGAAGCCGAGGCTGAGGCCGTGCAGACAAAACAGGAAGAGGACATAAAGAGCAGGATTGACCTGAGGGATGATTTTATAATAACAATAGACCCTGTTGACGCCAGGGACTTTGACGATGCGGTTTCCATAAAGAAAGAAAGAGAAGGCTGGTCACTCGGCGTGCATATAGCCGATGTTTCAAATTTTGTCACCCCCGGCGGAACTCTTGACGGGGAGGCGCGGCTGCGCGGTAACAGCGTTTACCTGCCCAAAGAAGTCTATCCGATGCTGCCGGAAAAACTCTCAAACGGTATCTGTTCGCTGGTGGAAGGTGAAGACAGGATGACATTTTCGGTGCTGATGAAGATAGATAAATACGGCGAAATTGAAAGTTATGAAATTGCCGAAAGCGTGATAAGAAGCGCGAAACGTTTGACTTACGAGGAGGCTCAGGAAATCATAGAGGGAGAACGGGAAGCGCCGGAAAAATTAAAGGAAACACTGCTGGCGATGAACGAATTAAAGGAAGTGCTGAAAACCGCTGCTAAAAGGCGGGGGAGCGTGGATTTTACCCTCGGAGAGCCCAAACTTGTTTTTAACGCCGCCGGGGAAGTGGAGGATATAGTCAGGAAGGTTCAGTTTGACGCGCACAGGCTCGTGGAGTTTTTTATGATAGCTGCAAATGTCTGCGCTGCGGATTTTATTTTAAAGCGCCTGAAAGCGGGGATGTTCAGGATACACCCCAAGCCTTTTGTAAAGGACATAGATGATTTCAACAACTACATGAAGGCAATGGGCCTCGGTGTAAGGCTAAAGCGGGGTACTAACGCGGATTTTCAACGGGTGGCGGCCTCCATAGAGAACGACCCGAGAAAGCAGATAATAGAAAGAAAACTGCTGCGCTCAATGCAGCTTGCCAAATATTCCGAGAAGAACAGCGGGCATTTCGGGCTGGCTCTTGAAAAGTACTCGCACTTTACCTCTCCTATCAGGCGCTATGCCGACCTTGTGCTGCATAGGCTTATTAAATCAGTGCAAAAATCCGAAAAAGAGGGTGTGCCTGACAGGAAAGATTTAAAGGACACAGCCCTTCACATAAGCGGCTGCGAGGAACGCGCCGAGCGGTCCGAGAATGAGGTTTTTAAAGTATATGCCCTGGATTTCCTGCGCGGAATGCTGGACAGGGAAATGCAGGCCATAGTCACAAAGGTGACGCAGGCAGGCCTTGTCGCGGAGCTGAAGGATTATCCCGTGGAAGGGTTCATAACTTTTGACTCGATGGGTGATTACTTTTATTTTGAGCGCGACGGACAGAGAGCGGTCGGAAAACGGACAAAGAAAATTTTCAGGACAGGGTGTGAAATATCTGTTATAATTACAAGAGTTGACCTGGAAAATCAAAAACTTGAGCTGGAGACCAATGCATGAAAAGGGGTATTTTATGCCTGTTTGGGATGTTTTTTTCCGTGTGGATATATGCCTCTCAGGGGCTTACAAGCCCGCTTGACATAGGTACAAACGTAAAGGCACAGTCGCTTGGAGGGGCCTATTCCTCGGCGTCAGATGACGCGGCTGCCATGTTTTTTAACCCCGCGACGCTGTATGGGCTTTCCAAAAATGAAATACATGCCTCTTTTTCCCCGCTTATGCCTGACACATATTACAGTTATCTTGTGTTCGGGCTTTCCACTCTGGAACTCGGTGTTTTCGGTATATCAGCCGCGTTAATAACTACCGCGGGTATTGATTTTAGAGATTCTGAAAGTGTAATTTTATCGCAGGAAAATCAGAATATCGGTGAGATATACGCAGGCTGGGGTATGGGGTTTCTTGACGGAAAGCTGGGGGCGGGCATTAAATACAGTTTTCACTTTCTTGGCGGTTATTCCGATACGGGATTCGGGGTTGATTTGGGTGCGGTGTATGCGGTTTTTAAGGATGAAGAGCATTCGTTTGATGCCGGGCTGGCTGTTAGAAATATTTTCGGCCCTTCAATAAAACTTGAGTCACAGCCCGGAGATTTTCCCGTAGTGCTGATGCTGTCAGGATGTTACAAAAGGGGGGTCACGGAAGATATCAGTGCAGAGGGGTATCTTGACGCAGGATGGGCATTTAACGCCGGGCCTCAGATAAGTGCGGGAATTAATACGATAATCTACAAGGTTTTTTCATTAAGAATAGGCTTTAATACTGATATGATTTTTTCCGCGGGGCTCGGCATTGAAATACCCGGGTACGGCGCTGTTGATTACGGTTTTTTTGTTGCAGAACCGGGCTTCCAGCACAGAGTGTCTCTTAAGTACAGATTTGGCGGGGACATATTTGAGGAGCGCGCCAATATAGAAGAAAACCGCAGGAAACAGATAGAAAGGGAAGCAAGGCTGTTTGCCGCGAAAGAGTTAAAAGATATGCGTGACAGGATAGACAGACTCACGGGCGAGGCGCAGCGTAAAGAACAGCAGAAAGCCGCACGTTATGCCAGGGGATTGGAGCTGTACTATGAATATGATTACGCAACCGCGCTGTTGGAGTTTGAAGCTGTAAGAAAAATGGACCCGCAGTACATGAATACCGCCTACTACATATCGCTGATAAAAAGTATGTCGGAGAACTCTAAGGCCGCCAAATACAGCGCTGCGATAATCGCTCTGTACAAAGAAGGCGTTGAGCTGTATTTAAAGGAAAACTATGAAGGCGCGCGTGCGGCCTGGATGAAAATTCTGGAGATTGACCAATATAATAAACTTGCCATAGACAACCTCAAGGAAGTTAATTCGTTAATCAGGGAAATAGAAACAAAGGAGAACCGCTGATGTTTTTTAAGAACGAACTCTTTGCGGAATACAAGTTCGCTTACCCGGCCAAGCCCGCCTATCTAAACGATGTAAAAGAGCAGGTTAGAAAAATAGCCCTCGATAATAATTTTTCCTACAAAGACATGAACAATCTTGCTGTTGTCATAGACGAGGTGTGTGCGAATCTTATAAAACATGCATACAGGGAGGCTGAAGGCGATATGGCCTTTGAAATTCAGGCCAGAAAAAAGGGGTTGTACATAACCGTGATAGATACGGGAAGAAGCTTTAATTGGGAAAGCTTCAGGACCCCGGATTTAAATCACTATGTGAACATAGGAAAAAAAGGGGGCCTCGGGCTCTGGATTATCAGAAAACTCACGGATAAAAGCAGTTATAAGATAACTGAAAGAGGCAACGAACTTCACCTGGTCAAGTATTATTCAAAACCTACTGTTGCTGATTTTTTCAAAAAACTTTCAAGCCCGATACGCAGCGTGCGGGAGCGCTTTGTACTTGCTACAACGGTTTTTATACTTGTGCTTATAGCTTCTTCTTATGTTTTTTTTGTAAACCACGAGAGAGAAGGGCTGAAAAACAGGTTTTTGCAGTATAACGCCGAACTCACCCGCTCCATTGCCGAATCAAGCAAGGAACGGCTGTTAAAAGGCAATTACCTTCAGCTTCTTAAAGTGCTCAGGGAAATACAGTTCAGCAATGAAGGCATAGGAGAACTGTTTGTGGCAGACGCTGAAGGCACGATAATAGCCCATAACGACGTTAAAAAAATATACTCGGTGCACTCTGAAAAGGAAAAACCTTTCAGTTCGGCTGAAATACAGGGGGCATCGGTAAAACGGTATTTAAAAAGATATGAAATATCTTCTGAAGTGGTTTTTAAAGGTGAAAAACTCGGGACCGCATATATTGTAGTTCCTGAAAAGATGCTCTCGCGCGTTATGGAGGGGAAAAAGTTTAATCTGGCATTTATGAGCGGCCTTGTTTTTCTGGCTTCGGCTGTCGGGATTTATATACTGCTTGGCATGCTCACCAAACCCATTATGACTCTGCGCGAAGGCGTGCGCGCGATAGGCGACGGCAGGCTTGACCACAGGATTGAGTTAGAAGGCGAGGACGAGTTCTCGCAGATTGCCCGGGCTTTCAACGATATGGCGGTAAAGTTCAAAGGCGCGCAGGAGTCCCTGATAGAGCAGGAAAAACTTCAGAAGGAAATAGCTGTTGCAAAGGAAATACAGCACACACTGCTTCCAAAACAGCTGCCGGAAACCGAAGGGTTTGACATCTCGGCGCTTTACCGCTCGGCAAAAGAAGTAGGCGGCGACTATTATGACGTCATGAAGGTAGGCACAAGGCTGATAGGCGTTGTGGTGGCGGACGTATCAGGCAAAGGCGTGCCCGGCTCTCTGGTCATGACCATTACCAGGACGGTCATGCGCCTGGTCGCGCATATGAACAAATCAGCCAAAAGCGTACTGACCAAAGTAAACACTTTCGTCAAGGAAGACATGCGCAAAGGCATGTTTGTAACCGCTTTTTACCTGGTGCTTGACTCTGTAACCAGAAGGATAAATTTTGCGAGCGCAGGCCACGATGCGCTGATTCTTTACAGGGCAAAAGAAAAAAAGGTATATTATGTCAAACCAAAAGGTTTTCCGCTGGGAATAAACCTGCCGGACGAGGATCTCTTTAAAAAAGTTATGGTTGAGGAGACCGTTAAGCTTGAAAAGGACGATTTGATTGCCGTTTACACCGACGGCATAACCGAGGCGATGAACGGAAAAAGAGAACAGTACGGTGAAAAACGTTTTGTTGAGGCAATCATAAAATGCGCCGGGCTGAAATCCGCCGAAATTATTGACGCAATAAATAACGAGCTGCGGGATTTTACCCAGGGCTACCCGCAAAATGACGACATCACGCTCGTCATCATAAAGGAAAAGAAGACGGAAGGCGCAGTGCTTAATAAGATGCTTAAAGAGGCGGAAAAACTTAAAAAGAAAAAAATGAAAGCAAAAGATATAGAGAAAAAGCTCGGTATAAGCTTGAAAGACATAAAAAAACTTAGAATCACATCCAAACAGAACGCCGGCGTTGAAAAGATAAAATTCCTGACTTTTGACCTGAAAAAAGCGCTGATGAAGCTTGTCATTAAAAGCCCGCAGTTAAACGGCGCGGGCTACGCCAAAACGCTCGGCGAAGTGCTTGGCATAGAAGTGGAGGCTTTGCTCATAGACAAAGAATTAAAGAGGGTCAACCTGACCAATGTCAAAAAAAGAAAAGCATATTCTGCTGAAAGGACGCATGCAGAACCGGAGGCTTCTGCAGCTGAAAATGAAACGGCGCAGGAAGAAGATGCAGGGATAAAAGGTGAAAAAAATGATAAAAAGGATTAAATACAGCGCGGCTGCAAAAAAAGATACGCTCGCGCTCATAGATAGAATTAACAAAAGCAGCGAAGAAATCCCTGCGGCAGTTGACGAAATCATAGGGCAGGTTGCAAAAAAAGGCGATTTGGCGCTTAAAGAACTAAGCCTCAAACTTGACGGCGTTGCGCCCGCGGCCTTTAGGGTTCCGGCTGCACTTATAAAAAAAAGTTATTCTAGTCTTGACCGGAAACTGAAAAAGGCCATGGAGACAGCACTGTCGCACATCAGGGCTTACCACCGGCTTCAGAGAAAATCCATAAAAGACTATACATACAAAAACAGGGGTTATACAGTCAGGCATAAATACATACCTGTGAATTCAGCAGGGATTTACATTCCCGGCGGGCAGGCGCCTCTTTTTTCCACCGTTTTCATGGCGGCAGTGCCCGCTGTTGAAGCCGGCGTTAAAAGAATAGTAATAGTGTCGCCCCCGCGGTGCAAAGGCGAGGTAAATCCCTACATACTCGCGGCAGCGTACATGGCGGGAGTATCGGAAATATATAGAGTGGGCGGGGCTCAGGCCGTGGCGGCGCTTGCGCTCGGGACTCAATCCATAACAAAAGTTGATAAGGTGGCAGGGCCGGGAAACATATACTCCACCATGGCAAAGCGCAGGCTTTTCGGCAAAATCGGCATAGACGCGATAAGCGGGCCGTCTGAGATAACAATAATCGCGGACAAGACAGCTGCCCCTCTTTTCATTTATTACGACCTTATGGCGCAGGCAGAGCATACCGGCGGGCACTCGCTGCTTATTACAGATTCCAAAGCAGTTGCTGACGCCGTGGAAGCGCTATTTATCCGCCACAAAACAGGAAGTACCGCTGATGTAACGATAATAACCGTAAAAAACATGAAAGAGGCTGTCATGCTCGCCGAATACAAAGCTCCCGAGCACCTCGCAGTGTTTGCGAAAAACTCCGGTTCAATAATAAAACAGATAACAAATTCGCCGGCCATATTTGAGGGGAATTATTCGCCCGTGGCTTTTGGCGATTACATGGCCGGTTCAAACCACATACTGCCGACAAATGGGACTGCCAGGTTTTTCTCGGCTTTATCTGTACTGGATTTCATGAAGCACACTCACATAGTAAAATGCTCAAAAGCCGCGATTGAAACATTCGGTCCGGACGCCGAGCTTATGGCAGGGACAGAGACGCTTAATAACCACATGATGAGCATCAGGGTGAGAAGGCAGAAATGAAAAACAGGATAAAACTGATGATAAAGCCCGCCGTGAGAGGGCTTGCCGCCTATTCCCCCGGCCTCGTAAAAGCAGCTGTCAAGGTTGATTCAAATGAAAATAATTATGACATACCCTCATCCGTGCGCAGGCAGATAATGAAGGAAATAGCGGCAATGCCCTTTAACCGCTACCCAAAAGTACCTGACGAACTGAAACGTAAACTGGCGGCAAGGCTTAAAACCCAGCCGGAACTTATAACTCTCGGGAACGGCTCTGATGAACTTTTGTACTGTCTTTTGCTCGCGTTCGTTTCAGAGGGGGACAGCGTCATAGTGCCTGCGCCATCTTTTGAGATGTATTCAATACTTGCGAAAATTGCCGGCGCAAAAGTAATAGAGGCGCCTCTCGGAAAAGAACATGATTTGGACGCCGAAGAGGTGATAAGGCAGGCAAAGAAAAACAGGGCAAAATTTGTATTTCTGGCTTACCCAAACAACCCTACGGGCAATTGTTTTGACAGAAAGAAAATACTCGAAATAATAAAACGCAGCGGGGCAATTGTAGTCTGCGATGAGGCTTATCATGAATTTTCGGGGAAAACCTTCGTATCTGAAATGAAAAAACATGAAAATCTCGTGGTCATGCGCACTTTTTCAAAGGCTTTTTCGATGGCGGGAATAAGGCTCGGTTACATGGCGGCTTCAAAAGAGATTACCGAAGCCGTCAATAAGGTAAAACTGCCCTATAACATCAACACCCTGACGATAAAGGCGGCTCTCGCGGGATTGAAACATGAAAAAGAGATACAAAAGAGTGTCAGTTCAATCATAAGCGAGCGGGAAAAAATGCGAAAGTTCTTCCAACAAAAACTTGGAAGCGCGGATAGCAGTGCAAACTTTTTCTATTTTAAGGCGCAGGACCCCTTGGCGTTAAAAAAGCTCTTTCAAAAGAGGGGGGTTTCTATTAGAATATTCAACAACGGTGCGGCAAAAGGCTTTGCAAGGATTACAGTCGGAAAACCTGCTGAAAACAGGCTGATAATGAAAATACTCGCAAGAGGTGTGTGATGGCTTCAGGCAGAAAGAACAGAAAAGCCTCGGTTAAGAGGAAAACAAAGGAAACAGAGATAATTCTGCGTTTAAGCGTAGACGGCAGGGGTAAATATAAAATAAAGACTAATGAGCCCTTTCTTACCCACATGCTGGAGCAGCTCTCAAAACACAGCGGCATAAGCATTGAAATTGAAGCAAAGGGTGATGTTGAAATAGATTCCCACCATCTGGCTGAGGATCTGGGCATATCGATAGGAACCGCGCTAAAAGAAGCCCTCGGCGACAAAAAAGGCGTGCGGCGTTTCGGTTCTGCCGGCGTGCTTGACGAAGCGCTGGTAAGGGTAGTGATCGACCTCTCGGGCCGCGCGTTCATTGATTACAAGGTAAAACTGCCGTGCGCTAAAATAGGGACTTTTGACACGGAACTGGTAGAAGAGTTTTTCAACGGATTCGTGCGCGGCGCTGCCGTGACACTGCACATAGACAAATTAAAGGGTAAAAACACGCACCATATCATAGAGTCGATTTTCAAGGGTTTTGCAATAGCACTCAAACAGGCTGTTGAAATAACGGGCAGTTCGGTGATGAGCACAAAAGGAAAGCTTTGATGAAAAAAATAGCAGTGATAGATTACGGGATGGGAAACCTCCATTCCGTGATGAAGGGCCTTGCAAAAGTTAAAGTTCCGGCGGTTCTGACAGACAAGCCGGCTGTAATCAAAAAGTGCAGCGGTATTTTGCTTCCGGGAGTGGGCGCTTTTAATGACGCGATGAAGGAAATAAAAAAGCGAAAACTTCTTTCTTTCCTTAAACAACGTTCGGCACAGGGTGTGCCGTTTATGGGGATATGCCTCGGAATGCAGCTTTTGTTTGATGAAAGCGAGGAATTCGGAAAACACAAAGGCCTCGGGCTGATAAGCGGCACAGTCAGGCGGTTTACGGGGAAAGGCCTGAAAATACCCCATATGGGCTGGAATCACGGCAAAATAGAAAAAAAAAGCACGCTTCTTAAAGGCATAAAGGACAATTACCTTTACTACTTCGTTCACTCGTACAGGGTGATACCCGGAAATAAAGAATGCATTCTTACTTCGACGGAATACGGCGGCATCAAGTTTGCCTCGTCTGTGGAACAGGGTAATGTCTGCGGATTCCAGTTTCATCCGGAAAAAAGCGGGGAACCCGCGCTGAAGATATACGGGAATTTTTACAGGAAGTGCATGGAAAAGAAAAGTAAATCAAAGACAGAAGACAGGAGACAAAAGTAAGGAGACAGAAGTAAGGAGACAGAAGTAAGGAATTGCTGTCTCATTAACTATATTTTACAGGGAGCTTAAAAATGCAGATTTTACCGGCAATTGACATCAGAAGAGGAAAGTGCGTAAGGCTGATCATGGGGGACGTGCGTGACGAGACTGTTTACTCCAATGAACCCGTTGAAATGGCAAAACTGTGGCAGATACAGGGAGCGAGGCTGATACACGTCGTTGACCTTGACGGCGCGCTTACAGGCAAGACCAAGAACATGGACATAATATTAAAAATTGCAAAAGAGCTGCGCATCAAGATTGAGGTCGGAGGTGGCATCCGAACCGAGGAAGAGATTAAAAAGTATGTAAAAGCTGACGTAAAGAGAGTGATACTTTCAACCTCGGCAATAGGAAACGGTACTTTTCTTGAAGAAATGATAGAAAAATACCGTGATAAAATAGTGGTGGGCGTGGACGCCAAAGACGGCTACATAGCGGTTAAGGGATGGAAAGACATAACCCAGTTAAAGACGCTTGATTTCGTAAAGGAAATGGAAAAGAAAGGTGTAAAAAGGATAGTTTACACAGACATTAACCGCGACGGAGTGCTCAAGGGGCCGAACTTTAAATCAATAGAAACAGTGCTGAAAAACACATCTATGAAAGTCATTGTGTCGGGCGGAGTTACCAGGCTTAAAAATCTGGAAAGGCTCATGGAACTCAATAAAAAATATGGAAACATAGACGGCGTAATAGTCGGAAAGGCCCTCTACACGGGCACGATGAACCTCAAAGAAGCCATAAAGGCCACAAAGGAAGATTAAATAATGCTTACAAAGCGCATCATACCGTGTCTTGACGTAAACAAGGGCCGCGTCGTAAAGGGGATAAATTTCGTAAACCTGCGCGACGCAGGCGACCCGGTAGAGGCCGCGGTAAGGTACAATAAAGCCGGCGCTGACGAGATAGTATTTCTTGACATCACTGCTTCCCATGAAAAAAGAAAAACCATATATGACGTTGTCCGCAGGACAGCCGAGCAGGTTTTCATACCATTAACCGTAGGCGGAGGCATCCGCACGGTTGAGGACATGAGGCTTATCTTAAACAGCGGCGCGGACAAAACCTCTGTAAACACAGCCGCGGTCCTCAACCCAAAGCTCATTAAGCAGGGGGCCGCGAAATTCGGCAGCCAGTGCATAGTGCTCGCGGTTGACGCGAAATCGAAAGTTAAAGGTAAAAAGTGGGAGGTCTATACCCACGGCGGCAGGAAAAACACCGGCATTGACGTTATCTCGTGGATAAAGGAAGCAGCACGGCTCGGCGCGGGCGAAATACTGCTCACCTCCATGGACTGCGACGGCACAAAGTGCGGCTATGACCTGGAGCTCACACGCGCGGTCTCTGAGGCGGTCGAGGTGCCGGTCATTGCCTCAGGCGGAGCAGGCGGCCCCTCCCACATGCTGCACGTATTAAAAGAAGGCAAAGCAGACGCGGTTCTCGCCGCTTCCATATTTCACTACAAAGAATATTCCGTGAAAAAAGTAAAAGAATACCTGCGCGACAACGGAGTGGCTGTAAGGCTGTAAAACGAAATAAAAGGGGGATATAATACAATTCAACCTCTCCCTCCGGGAGAGGGCTTAGGTGAGAGCGCCTTTAAAAAAAAACTACGCCCCACACCTATCCCCCCCATTTTAAGGTAAAGAAGAAATGATATTATACAGTAATATGAACGATAATGACAATTTACAATGTATTGACAATGTAAATATGAGGGGGTATACTTTACATGGAGTTTGTTTATGATAAAGCCAAGGCAGAAAGGCTGCTAAAAGACAGGAATATTGATATGGAAGAGATTGCGGATTTATTGAGTGAAGGAAGATATATCCAGATATTGGAGAATACATCGCGGCCGGAGCAGAATATTTTCGTCATGAGATACAAGGGATATGTGCATGCGGTACCGTTCTTATACGATGTTGAGGGCCGGCATATAATAAAAACAGCATATCCCTGCAGGAAACTGAATAAAATTTTTGGAGGAAGGAAATGAAGCTAAAATACAAGCTTGATAAGGAAGAACAGTGGATACAGGATCATTTACACGAATTTGCGCCTGTTACAGGCGCTAAAAGAAAACAGATAGAGCGGGATTTGGCTTCTATGAGAAAAAGAAAAATCATTACTATGAGGGTAAACGAGAACGACCTGAATAAAATCAAGGAAAAAGCAGTGCGAGAAGGCATGCCATACCAGACCCTGATTTCCAGCGTTCTGCATAAATACGCGGATAATATGCTCAAAGAGACAGAAGCCCCCTATGGCAGGTCTGTTGCTAAGAAAAGGGAAAAGAGATGAAGAGAGAAGAGAGAAGAGGAACAGAAAAGCATTAAAGAGGCACACGAAGCCATAGACAGGCTTCGGGGTTCTTTAAAAAGCAGCAGGTCAGTGACTGAGATGCTGTCTGAGGAAAGACGGTTGGACGATGAGAGACTTGAAATGAAACTGTTTTTGTTTATGAAAAGCGGTAAAAAAACAAGATTTTATGAGAGGTAAGTAAGTGTATTTTTCGTAGGGGCGGTCCGGTGGGCCGCCCGAAAAACAGACTTTAACTTTGTCTTGTGTTTTACAGAAGTCTTGTGCCAAACCCGCAGAGTGAACACTACTATTGAGACGGGTTGTATCAACCCGTTTAACCGTGAACAGGGAGCTGCAATATGGAAAAATTAAGCCAAAAAGGTCTCGTGTAGGATATTGCTCCGGATGCTTCTAATGGCGGCATATATTGACAGCACGGATAAATATGTATTTTTGAAAAGACAATATAACTTGTAAGTATATGTTTATATAAAACGTTAATGAAACTGTAAAGCAGGGTTGAAAGGGGCTGGAATGGGCAGAAAAATAGAACAAACAGTATTGTTGCCGGGCAGGATAGTGATTTTTTGCATCAGTATATTTATCTTAGCGTGGGCTGGAAATACGCTTGGCGGATTGTTGTTCGGCTTGTTTGGGATAGCGTACGGAATATTTGTGCCAAGTGAAGTAAGCGGGAGATGGGAGCCATTCTGGATATCGTTAAAGGATGAAATACATTTTTACAGAAAATCATACTGGAAGATTCTAAATATCATTTTTTTACTGCCGCTTTCGTACATAATGATTTTCCATATTTTACCCCTTGGAATTGAGTTGCTATGGGTTATTTCAGGAAAAGACGCGTTTGTGATAGTAGTAAAGGATTTTGTTTATGCATATTCGGTGTTGCTGTTCTTTTCCGCGCTTCCTTTTCTTTTAATGCTGATTAATGCAATGGAATACATGATACCCTGGGCCAGGGAAGATATGGGATGGGAAGCCAAACATGGAAGAGGGGATTCATATGCTAAAGCGCAGTCGAAACTTGCCGGGGCGTTTGTAAAATTTATGATACCATTGCTTGTCATCGGAATCATATCGCTTTTTCAATACTATTCTTTTAACAGCGCAGGAATACACGAAGTCAGATTCCCATTTAAAACAAAAAATTACACATGGGAAAATGTTCTGTTGCTCAAAATGAATGCAGGCGAATCAGTGACCTGCTCTGTATTATTAAATGACGGCAGGGAAATTGAACTTAAAAAGGGTCTGATGAGGGGGGTGAAAGACGACAAAGAAATATTGAATAAGTTTGTACTGATAAGGGAGCAACTTAGGCTTTCGGGCAAGGCCATGATACAGACCAATATCGCGCCAGAGGCAAAGGAGCTGGTAGAAAGCATAATTGGCAAAGAAGCTCAATAAGATTTATGATAATGAAAGATAGCTGCGTAAATGGAATGATAAAAGAACCAAGTACATGTGTTTCTTTTTACTACAAAAAAACACCCTCACCTGTCCTCTCCCTGAAAGGGAGAGGGAGCCATACGAGCCATACGCCCAATTTCCCCCTTTACTTACCATATTTTTCAGTTATTATATTAAAAACGCTTAAAAAATCACAAAGTATGAAAGACAAGGAGTCATGACATGGAAAAGTTTGATATTTCTAAGGTAAAGTTTGACGAAAAGGGGCTGATGGCGGCTATTGCTCAGGATGCCTCTAATGGCGACATATTAATGATAGCGTGGATGAATAAGGAAGCTCTTGAGAAAACACTTGCCACCCGCAAGGCACACTACTGGTCGCGCTCTCGCAACAAGCTTTGGTTTAAGGGCGAAGAATCCGGCAATGTGCAGGAAGTTCAGAACATATATATTGACTGTGATCTGGACGCTGTTTTGATTAAGGTAAACCAGATAGGCGGGGCTGCCTGTCACACCGGCTACAAATCCTGCTTCTTCAGGGAAATAAACGCCGATAACACGGTAACTGACGTGGGCGGAAAAAAATATTTTGACCCTGATGAGGTATATAAAAAGAAGGGCTGACATGTTTATACCTGATTTCAAAGAGGTGCTGAAACTCTCGGAAAAATATAACGTAGTGCCGATATATAAGGAAATGCTTGCTGACCTTGAAACTCCGCTTTCCGCTTACATGAAAATAGACAACCCGCAGTACTCTTTCCTGCTTGAATCAATAGAGGGCGGCGAGAAAATGGCGCGCTACTCATTCCTCGGCAGGGACCCTTTTAAGACAATCGCTTATTATGAGGGTGCGGTGCATGTTAATGAAGGCGGAAAAAAAAGCAAGATAAAGACAAAAGACCCGCTCGGTTTCATGAAAAAAGAGTTTTCATCCTTTAAAGCCGCTCCCGCGCCCGGCCTTCCGCGTTTTCACGGCGGGGCTGTGGGCTACATAGGGTACGACGTGGTAAAACTTTATGAGAAAGTACCGCACGAAAACAAAAAAGACGACCTCAAATGGCCGGACATGTTTTTCATGATGACAGACGTGGTGCTTGTGTTTGACCACGTTTATCACAGGATAATGGTGGTAGTGAACATATTTGTAAATGAAAAAGAGGGAAAAACAGGGCTTGAAAAGCGTTATAAAAAGGCGCTCGCCACGATAGACTCTGTAATTAAAAGCATGAAAAAACCTTTGAAATACACGCCTCTAAAAAAGCATACGGGCCCACAGAAAGTAAAATATCACACCCGTGAAAAGGAATTCAAAAGATGGGTTGCAGGCGCTGTTGATGAGATAAACAACGGAGAGGCAATACAGACGGTAATCTCACAGCGCTTCAGCGTAAACTACAACGGCGACCCGCTCATGATTTACAGGGCACTGAGGACCGTTAACCCATCGCCTTACATGCATTACATCAGGATGGGAAACAAGCACATCATAGGCGCTTCGCCTGAAGTCATGACAAGAATGGAAACTGGCTCGGCGATGGTAAGGCCTATCGCGGGCACGAGGCCGAGAGGCGTGGACGCCGTTGAGGATAAGGCAAACGAAGAGGAACTGCTATCAGATGAAAAAGAGCGCGCCGAGCACCTGATGCTTATAGACCTCGGAAGAAACGACGTAGGAAGAATTGCACAGCCGGGCACGGTAAAAGTAGAAGACCTGATGGTGATTGAGCGCTACTCTCATGTCATGCACATAGTATCCTCCGTAACCGGCAGGGTAAAAAAAGGGCTCGACGCTTTTGATGTCATCAAAGCCACATACCCCGCAGGCACGGTCTCGGGCGCGCCAAAGGTAAGGGCAATGCAGATGATTGACGCTTATGAAACTTCAAAAAGAGGGCCGTACTCGGGGCTGGTAGGATATGTCAGTTTCTCGGGAAATCTCGACTCGTGCATCTCAATACGCACGCTCTACTACGACGGGCTGCAGAAGCGCGCCTACATGCAGGCAGGCGCGGGAATAGTGGCTGATTCAAAGCCCGATACCGAATACAAAGAAACTATAAATAAGGCAAAAGCGGTATTCAGCGCCGTCAAAAAAGCCTCAGAGATGGAGGGCTGACAGATGATACTTGTCATAGACAACTACGATTCATTTACATACAACCTCGTGCAGTACATATCAGAGTTCAGGCAGGACATAGACGTAAGGAAAAATGACGAAATAACAACTGATGAAATAAAAAAGATGAACCCCGAGCGGATACTCATATCGCCCGGGCCGTCATGGCCCAAAAATGCGGGCATATCAAAGGAAGTAATCACAACTTTCATGAAAGAGATTCCGATTTTCGGAGTATGCCTCGGCCACCAGTGCATAGCCGAAGCGCTCGGCGGTAAAGTAATCAGAAACCATACGATAATGCACGGCAAGGTATCGGAAATATTCCACGACGGCAAGGGCGTATTTAAAGGGGTCAAAAACCCCTTCAAGGCAACACGCTACCACTCGCTGGTTGCTGAGGAAAAATCCCTGCCAAAAGAGCTGATAATCTCGGCAAAAACAGGCAGGGGGGAGATTATGGGATTAAGGCACGTTAAGTACCCGCTTGAGGGCGTGCAGTTCCACCCTGAGTCCATACTGACCGAGCAGGGAAAACTAATAGTGAGGAATTTTCTAAAATTATGAAAAAAACAACTCTTTTGTTCTTGAGTATTATGTTTCTGTTTGTGATTGCGCACGCACAGGAAAGGCCCTCGGCATTGGCGACTGCCGTTCCTGCTGCCATACCGCAGGAGCCGGGAAAAATGGCTGTGCAGCCCTCTGCCGGCAACGTGGTTCCGGAGGCTGTGTTGCAGGAACAGCCCGCTCCTGTTCCGCCTGCTCCGGCAGCGCCCGTTCCTGTTCCGCCTGCTTTCAGCATACAGGCTGACACTTCGGCGGTAAAATCCATAAGAATATTCTGGAGTAAGAGTTTTGAAGGCGAAGAATACAATGTTTTGAAGAGAATATCATCTTCCGACATAGTGAAACTTAATTCAGAACCGCTTAAAGTGACCGAGTATGCTGACAGCGACATATCATCGCTGACTGCTTATACTTATAAAGTGGAGCGGCTGACAGAGGAAAAAAATGAATACTCCCAGGAACTGACCGTAACCGCTCCGGGGATTATGGCGCCTTTGCTGCCTGCCTCTTTCAGGGGATATCAGGATATTGAGTCTGCCATGCTGAAATGGACGCCCGCGCCAAAAACCAGCTTTGAAATCGCGGGTTACAGGATAATGCGCGGTAAAACGAGGTCTTCTTTTGAAACGCTGACTGTCACCGCTGCGGCGGCAATAAGATACGAGGACTTTGATGTAGAACCTGCGGTAAAGTATTTCTATAAACTGCGCACGGTTGATAAAGAGGGAAATGAATCGCCCGAGTCAGGTATAGAAGAAATAGTGCCTTTTCCCCCGGCAAGGACAAATCTGATACTGATGCCCACGGCATACAGGAACGATATATTTGACAACTATGGCTTTAACGCGGACATGAGGTTTTCCTATTATATAGGAACCATTGCAGGCGCAAACAGTTATATTGACAATGTTGCCGATGCAAAGGACTATTTTTTCAGCAAAATAGGGTTATGGCTGCTGACTGCCGATGTCAAAGGCTCGCTTTTTAACGAATCTGAAGCGTGGCCCTCTGTCGCTGTCGGGATGACTTACACGCTGCTTCTTCAGGACAAACTGGGAAGCTCGGGTGCGACGGGTGGCAGCGCCGCTCTAAGCCCCAAGGACCAGATAACACAAATGTATGCGCCTTATATAGCGGTTTCAAAGAAGGCTCTGTGGGATACATATTTCACTGCCGGATACATGCTGGGCGCTGTGCACGACAGGGTGCCTACGCTTTTTATGAGTTATCTGAAAGACGACATACTTACCACAAACCCTGATGCTACCGGGGTGTATGTAAAAAACTCGGCAAGCACATACTATCTGGGATTCAGCCGAAAACTTTTTGACAGGGTGGGAGTCAGGATTGAGTATATTGTGCCTGTTGACGCGAATAGAAACGCACTGTTTCCGGATTATTACCTTATTAACACCCATTTTGACCGCTTCGTTAATTTTGACATTGGCTACTTTCATTATCCGGGCGGGTATTCAATAGTCGGTTATTTCAGTTTCAGGTTTTCGGTATATCCGAATCCGTACAAATAAAAACAGCAAAGAGTCTATAGTCTAAAGTTTACAGTTGAAAAAAGGCCTGTTCTTGAAGTGCAACTGTAGACTGTAAACTGTAAACTGTAAACTAATAGGAGTTAACTGACTATGATCTGCCCTCACTGCGGTGCCGAGCTTCCCAGAGTGGTTCCTTCTTGTTCGTTGTGCGAACGGGAAATAGATATTCGCGGGATATATAAGTCAAATGTAATAAAAGGCGATGAAGCCCTGCTTGCGGGCGAATACGATAAGGCTGTTATAAGCTATAAAAAAGCGCTTGAGTTTACAGCGGGAAACGAAGATATTTACCTGAAGATTGGCAATGCCCTGAATGCCAAAGGAGATAAGGGTGCGTCAGCTATGTTTTTTAAGGCTCTTACTTATAACTTTTACAGCCCGAGGGCGCACGAACTGCTTATCACCCTTTATTCAAAACATAAAAAACTGCCTGATTTGAGAGCCTGGTATCAGAAAAGCGCGGGTTCTGCCGAAGCTGAATTTATAGAAAAACAGATAAAACTGATTGACAATATAATAAATTTTTCCGGGGAGCAGCTTTACGCAGGGCCGCCTCAAAAAGAACCCGGCCTGGCCGCTGTTTTCATTAAATCCCTTAAACAGTATATGATAATGAATACAGTCATAGGGGTTATACTGCTTCTTGTCGGAGGAGGCATAGCCGCCGGGTATTTTTTCAAGCTAAACACTTTTTTTGTTGTTTTTTTCTCCGCGTTTTTTTTCGCCGCAACGCTTATAATGGTCTTTGTTTACAGAATTAAAAAGATTAAAAAATCAAAAGAACAGCTTGCCAAACCCGAGGAAATACTTAAAGATTTTACCAAAGAAAAAAATAATCCGCCTACTTAAGGATTCTTTCAAATGCCGACAGCTGTTTTATAAAGGGCATCTTAAAGACTGCCGCGGCATAAATCTCAAGCCTGGAGTACAAAAATGAGCCTTTGAGGTGTACCTGAAAATCAAACCCGTTGAAACCTGTTTTGTGAATGAAATACAGCAAGAAATAAAGGGGTATTGAGAGCAGGAGGCACATAAGCACCGCGCCCAAAAATCTGTCTATGAAAGCCAGCTTGAAAAAATCAAAAAATTTGGCTGTTGTGATGCCTGCGAAAACAATCACGGTAATAACCGTCAGAAAAATAAGAGAGTAGGATATGAGGTATCTTTTGGCTTCGTTGGGGATCAGGCCCTCAAGCGCTGATGCAAGTGAAAAGTATGTGACGTTTGCGAGAAATATTCCCAAGAAAAATGCCAAGGGTATGAGTATCATATAAATGCCCCGGATGTTCCATCCGACCATCAGGAAGAACATAAGGCTTATGATGATGAATATATCTATGTAGTTCAAAAATGCCCTCCATATAAATTTTTTTAATTTTAACATAATTTGTTATATACATAAACCTAAAAAAAGTTGTAAACTATTCTATAATTACGAGCGTCAGATAATATGTCAGGTATTTAAAGTAAAATATGAGTTAAATCCAATCGAGGAGGACTGTATGAAGAAGGTGTTAGCGGGCGTTTTTGCACTTGTTTTTGTTTTGTCATCGCAGTTGGTTTTCGCGGAAGAGTTCAATTTTAATGTGAGTGTGAAAGGCATGCCGGGAATGGATGCCCCGAAAAAGGAAAAAAAAGCTTCAACTCCTGCCTTAAAGAAAATCGGCGCAACTCTTGAACAAAGCTCAATCGAACTGGAAGACGGGAGGTCAATACCCTTTAAGTATCAGAAATCCCAGACACCCTGGCCGAATGTGGAAATACTTGAGCCTGTGGGCGCGCAGATAGAGCTTTACGACGGGGATAAACTTCTTCATAAAAATGAAGCGCCTTTTCTGTGGAAAGGTGCAAAAATCGATTCATATGTCAAAATGGTGGTAAAAGAAGAGAAAAAAACATGGTCGGTTAAGTTCCAGGCAAAACAGCTGACTAATGTGATAATCGGCGGGAAAAAAGCACCGGCGTCTGCCGCAAAACCTGCCTCAAAAGCATCATCCTTAAAAAGCAAACACTTTGCGATAGAAAGGGCCGTGTTTCAGGCAGGGGACGCGGTAAATGTAAAATTCTTCGGATTCCCCGGCAACAGCCAGGACTGGATGAATGTCGTGCCTGTCGGAGCTCCTAATGACGAGTGGGGCGAGTGGCAGTACGCGGGCGGTAAAGCTTCCGGGGCATTTAACATCGGGGGAGACCTTGAACCCGGCAAATACGAGCTCAGGGCATATTATGATTATCCCGCCGGCGGATACGCGATACAGGACAGGCTTCAGTTCACTGTAAAATAAGTGATAAAATAAAAAGCGCAGGCAGTAATGCCTGCGCTTTTTATTTTATCACCAGTGAGGCTGGTTTCCTATGTCTATTCCGGTTACGTCTTCGGCTGTCATTATCGCGATAAAGGCGTTTGGATCTGTGGTTTTGACAGAGTTTTTAAGGAACATGACCATGTTTTTATTTATGACCGAGTATAATATTATGCGCGGCATTCCTTTATAACCGCCTTTGCCTTCTATTGTGGTGACTCCGATCCTTGATTTTATCATGCAGGCTGATATTTCTTTCCACTTGTCAGATACTATGAAAACAGCCTGCCTGTTGGCGAGGCCGTGAAAAACCTTGTTTGATATGTACATTGTAACGGTGATGTAAACAAGCGTGTAGAGGACGTTTTCAATGGGAAACAAGAAAGCCATAACCCCAACGATGACGCCATTTATAATCAGCGAAGCCGTACCTATGGGGATTGAGGTCAGCTTGTTTATTATCACGTATAGTATTTCGGCGCCTCCGCTTGAGCCGTAAGAGCGCAGGATTATGGCAACGCCTATGCCTGAAAGCGCGCCCGCGGTTAAGGCGCCGAGCAGCTTGTCGGTAAGCTGCAGTTCAAAAGGCACAACCGCAAGTATTACGGTGTAAATTCCGAGCCCCACGAGCGAGTAAAGAGTAAAGCGCACCCCCACAAACTTCCACCCAAGCAGGAATATGGGTATATTAATAAGGAGATAAAGAACGGCAAGCGGTATAGCCTGTGTCTTATAAAAGATGATAAGTGAAATGCCGGTAACGCCGCGCGCCAGAAACTCCTGCGGCACGAGTATGGATTTAACGGCGAGGGCGGATATGATGCTGCCCGCAGTGAGCAGAAGTACCTGTTTTAAAACTTCGCGGAATTTACTGTTCACGTTTAAAACCTCCAGTAATTCATATTAGCACAGGCAGGGCCTTTATACAACTTTTACGGGTGAAAGGTTTTGCCCGGATGCGAAAATAAAATCCCCTTCGGCATTTCCGGCGGATTGGGTGGAGGGGCTGATTTTTTTGTCCTTGTAAAGAAGTTCCTTTCTATATATAATAATTCTGTTTTTACTACAAAAAAACAGGAGCGACCAATGGCAAAAGTAAAAATCTATGTAACCTTAAAGGACGGAGTCCTTGACCCCCAGGGAAAAACCGTAAAAAATGCGCTTGATAAGATGGGGTATCCCGGTATTGAAGAGGTAAGGATAGGAAAATACATTGAGATAGAAACAAAGGAAGGCAAAAGCGCGAATCTTAAGAAGGAGATAGACGAAATCTGTGACAGGCTTCTTGCCAACCCGAACATAGAAAAGTACACCTTTACGATAGAATAAACCACACCTACAGGAGACAATCATGAAATTTGGAGTCATAGTTTTTCCCGGGTCAAACTGCGATTCGGACTGCCTCTGGGCCGTAAAAGACGTTCTCGGTGAAAAGGCCGAATTTGTATGGCACGATTCAAAATCACTCGCAAAATATGACGGGGTCATTGTTCCGGGCGGATTTTCATACGGCGATTATCTGCGCGCCGGCGCTATCGCCCGTTTCGCGCGTGTCATGGACAACCTCAAAGGTTTTGCCTCGAAAAAAAGCAAAGCAGTGATAGGGATATGCAACGGGTTTCAGATACTGCTTGAGGCGGGGCTGCTGCCGGGCGCGATGCTCACCAACAACACCCTGAAATTTATCTGCAAATACATAAATCTGCGCGTTGAAAACAATGAAACACCTTTTACCTCCAAATTTGCCAAGGGGCAGGTAATACGTATTCCGATAGCGCATCAGGAGGGAAATTATTTCTGCGATGAAAAGTCACTCAATAACCTCATAAAGAATAAACAGATAGCATTCCGCTACTGCGGGGAGAAAGGCGAAACAACGCCGGAGTTCAACCCCAACGGCTCGCTTTATAACATCGCGGGCATAATGAATGAAAAGGGGAATGTCCTCGGAATGATGCCGCATCCGGAGCGTTCCATGATACCGGAGCTCGGCTCCACCGACGGCAGGCTGATATTTGAATCCATGATTGACTACCTGAAAAAATCGAGGGGCTGATGATGAACAACTATAACATTGAGATAACAGAAGAGATAATAAAACAGCACGGATTCAAGGGCAATGAATACCCCAACATCCTAAAAATTCTCGGACGCAAGCCTACCTATGTAGAGCTCGGGATTTTTTCCGCGATGTGGTCGGAGCACTGCAGCTACAAGCATTCAAAACCGCTTTTAAAAACTTTCCCGACCAAGGGAAAATATGTCCTCCAGGGGCCCGGCGAAAACGCAGGCATTATAGATTCCGGCACAAACTTAGGCGTTGCTTTTAAAATAGAATCGCATAACCACCCTTCTGCTGTTGAACCTTTTCAGGGAGCGGCGACCGGCGTGGGAGGCATACTGCGCGACGTATTTACAATGGGAGCAAGGCCCATCGCGAGTTTAAACTCTTTAAGGTTCGGGAGCCTTGAGAGCAAGAATACCCAAAGGCTGCTGCCCGGCGTAGTTAAAGGGATTGCGTTTTACGGCAACTGTGTGGGCGTGCCTACTGTCGCGGGTGAGACGGTATTTGAGGATTCATACGAGGAAAACTGCCTGGTAAATGCCATGACCATAGGGCTTGTCGATAAAAAGAAGATAAAAAAGGGAATTGCAAAAGGTATAGGAAACCCGGTGATTTACATCGGCGCGCCTACGGGGCGCGACGGGATACACGGCGCGACATTTGCGTCAACAGAGCTCACAGAAGAGACAAAGGAAAACCGCTCTTCAGTACAGGTTGCCGACCCTTTCATGGAAAAACTGCTTCTCGAAGCAACTCTTGAGCTCATTGACAGCGGGCTTGTGGTGGGTATTCAGGACATGGGAGCGGCGGGCTTAACGTCCTCTTCGGTTGAGATGTCGTACAGAGCCGGCAACGGCATGGAAATAGACATAGACCTTCTGCCGAAACGCGAAAAAGGAATGAACGCATACGAGGCAATGCTCTCGGAATCGCAGGAGAGAATGCTCATGGTTGCGAAAAAAGGGGACGAGAAAAAAGTTGAAAAGGTGCTTTCCAAATGGGGGCTGCATGCGGTTGTAATAGGAAAAGTAATAAAGAGGCCGAATGTTGTGATACGGGAGCACGGAACTGTAGTGGCTGACCTGCCGGTTGAGCCTCTTGCCGACAGCGGGCATAAATTATTCCCGCTGAAGAAACAAAAGGGCAAGAAACCGGAATACCTTAAAAAAGCAAATATTGACATAGACAAAATAGATGTGATAGAAGACGCCGAACCTGCGCTTAAGAAAATACTCGGCTCGCCGAATGTCTGTTCGAAACAGGCTGTTTGGGAACAGTATGACCACATGGTGCAGACAGGCACGCACGTTCTGCCCGGTTCGGACGCCGCGGTCATTAATGTAAAAGACAAGGGTTTCATGATTTCAACGGCGGTAGATTGTAACGGCAGGTACACATATCTTGACCCTTATAAAGGAGGGATGATAGCCGTGGCCGAATCCGCAAGGAATGTGAGCGCATCAGGCGCCGAGCCTGCGGCATTTACCAACTGCCTTAATTTCGGCAATCCGGAGGACCCTGAAATATTCTGGCAGTTTGAGCAGGCAGTAAAGGGTATGGGAGAGGCGGGACGGGCTCTTAAAACCCCGGTAACCGGCGGAAATGTAAGTTTTTACAACGAAGGCTCAAAAGGCGCTGTTTACCCGACGCCTGTCGTAGGCATGGTCGGGTTCATAAAGGGTAAGAACCCGAAATACGCCAGGCAGTATTTTACAGGAAACAAGCAGCTCATATTCATGCTTGGGCAGAATAAAGAGGAACTCGGGGCGTCGGAGTATTTAAAAGTTATGCTTAACATGGTAAAAGGGCCTGTGCCTGATATTAGTATGAAACTTGAGGCTTCTGTTCAGAAAACCTGCAGACAGGGCATACAGAAAGGCTGGATAAAATCAGCCCATGATGTAAGCAAGGGCGGGCTGGGTATTGCGCTGGCGGAGTCTTGTATAACAGGCACGCTGCACGGCGCTCCCATGACAGGCGCATATGTGGAACTGCAAAGCGACATCAGGCTTGACGCACTGCTTTTTGGCGAGACACAGTCGAGGATAATAGTTGCCTGTGAGAGGCAGGATGCGGCTGCGCTTAAGAAACTTGCAGCGCTGAACAAGACTCCGATAAGCGAGATAGGCGAAACCGGCGGAAACAGGCTGATAATAGGCGTGGACTGGTCGTGCAAAAAGTGTTCGAATAAACTGAACATCAGCCTTGATGAGCTTCACAAAATATGGTCAAAGGGTGTGAAAGAATATGTCTGATCCGATAAAGGAAGCGTGCGGAGTAGTAGGGGTTTTCGGGCATCCGGAAGCCTCCACCATAACATATCTCGGGCTTTATGCGCTGCAGCACCGCGGACAGGAATCCTGCGGTATAGTGACAATGGATGCTGTGGGTAAGGGACATGAGACAAAGTCTATGGGTCTTGTGTCAGAGGTTTTTGACGAAAAAAAATTATCATACCTGAAAGGGTCTACCGCTATCGGCCATGTGAGATATTCCACCACAGGTTCTTCAATAATAGAAAATGCACAGCCTATAAGGGTAAATTACATTAATGGAGAGCTTGCAGTCGCTCATAACGGCAACCTGGTAAATGCCGATGATATTAAAAGGACACTTGAAGAGCGCGGCTCCATATTTGAATCAACGGCAGACAGCGAAGTGCTTGTACACTTAATTGCCAAAAACAACAAAATGGAGTTTACTGAGGCTGTAAAGCAGTCGCTCGCGGAACTCAAAGGCGCTTTCTCATTCGTTGTTTTAAACAAAGACTACCTGATAGCCGCGCGTGATCCGAACGGATTCAGGCCGCTTGAAATAGGCGAACTCGAAAACGGGGGCTATATAGCCGCCTCTGAGACGTGCGCTTTTGACCTCGTTGACGCCAAATGGGTGGCGACGGTGGAACCCGGAGAGATGGTGATTTTTTCAAAGGACGGAATGCGGACAATGCGCTTTGCGGAGCGGCAGAGAAGCGCGATGTGCGTTTTTGAATTCATATATTTTTCACGGCCCGACTCCATGATTTTCAACCGTTCTGTAAACGACATAAGGCGAAACCTGGGCAACCAGCTGGGAACAGAAGCCCCTGCAGACGCTGATGTCGTAATACCGGTTCCTGATTCGGGCGTATGCGCGGCAATAGGATATGCCGAAGCAACGGGAATAAAATATGATATGGGATTGATCAGAAACCACTACGTAGGGCGTACTTTCATAGAACCTTCCCAAAATATCAGGGATTTCGGAGTGAGGCTGAAGCTCAATCCTGTAAGGGAAATCATAAAAGGAAAACGTGTAGTACTTGTTGACGACTCCATAGTGCGCGGTACTACCAGCAGGAAAATAATCAAAATGGTAAGAAACGCCGGCGCAAAGGAAATACACTACAGGATTTCATCACCGCCTATTTTTAACCCGTGTTTTTACGGCATGGATTTTCCGACAAGAAGCGAGCTTATCGCCAACAACCACACTCTTGAGGAAATAAAGAAATATATCAGAGTGGATTCTGTGGCATATCTTTCGCTTGACGGCCTTGTAAAAGCTGTCGGAGGCAGAAAAGAAAAGTTCTGCATGGCCTGTTTTGACGGCGATTATCCGACAAACCTTGCGGATCAGTCGGTGAAGACGAGGTTTGAGGAGTAAGGACAGGTTACAGGTTTCAGGTTTCAGGGAACAATGCAAGACTCAGAACGCAAACGCGAAAGGGGAAATGATGGAAAACAGTAACACCAAGCCCTGCCGCTGGTGCGGCTCAGAGGTGCCGCGGATGTCGCTGCACTGTGAGAACTGCAGGCAGTCGCTTGCTCCTGACGCTGTGCCGGACCTCTCAAGGCTTTCCAAATGCCCTGTGTGTAAGATTCCAATATTCCCCGCGAAATTCAACTCGCACAGCGCTCTTCACTGCGAGGAGTGTGAGGGCACTGCTGTGGCAAAAGAAACCCTTATGAAACTTCAGGCAATGGAGCCCAAGAAACTCTTGTTAAGCGAGCTCAGGCGCCATCACGTAAAGCCCCCCTATTTTGAACCGCGCGACAAACCTCCTTTCCTCATTTGCCCCTTTTGTAACAAAAAGATGCTTGATTCCAAGCTCGGTGCCATGAACCTCGATATGTGCGAAAAGTGCGGGGCAGTGTGGTTTGACAGGGGCAAGGAAAAACACATAAACGACGTGCTCGGGCCCTACAAGATGAAAAGGCTGAAGTCACGCGAGGATGAGGGAAGAAGACGAAGGTAGAAAAACAAGCTATAAGTAATAATAAAGGCCTTAAGAAATAAGGCGAAAAACAGTGCGGCAAACCGGAAATTATAAATTTTAACCTGCCTTAATCAAGTTTCGCTTGAAAACCCCATAAAATAAATGTAAAATGTTATTACCTTGCTTGTGAAATGATTTCACAAGGCGGGTATAATTAAAACAGGGTAAAAGGCTGTGTGGAATTTGAGCTGTGTGGACTTGGTTATATATTTTTTCTTATATAATCCCGCTTGAATTTTTAAAGCCTGCCCAAAAGGAAATCAATATGTTTGAAGATGTCGTAAAAAAATCGGTTTTAAAGATAAATCCCTATGTTCCGGGGAAACCTATAGAAGAAGTTGAGCGTGAATTTGGAATAAGAAACGCGGTCAAACTTGCTTCAAATGAAAACCCGCTTGGGCCTTCAAAAGCGGCGGTTCTTGCGGTTATTAAAAAGTCCGCAGGAGTAAACATATACCCTGACGGCGCCTGTTACTATCTGAAAAAAGCCCTGGCCAAAAAGACCGGCGCTGTACCTGAGATGATTTCGGTCGGCAACGGCTCAAACGAACTTGAGCAGATAATTGCCGAAGCATTTGTCGGCCCCGGTGATGAGGTTATGTTTTCGGAGCTGTCTTTTGTGGTATATCCCATAGTGACACATATTGCCGGCGGGACGCCGGTAGTGGTGCCGCACAGGGATTTCAGGCACGATATTGACGGGTTCATAAAGAGGCTTACGCCGAAAACAAAACTCGTTTTCCTGTGCAACCCCAACAACCCCACGGGTGCTATAATTACAAAGCCCGAGCTTGAAAAGTTCATGGCAGCCGTGAGCCCGAAGACAATAGTCGCGCTTGATGAGGCATATTTTGAGTACGCCTCGGACAGCGCTTACCCGGACGGGCTGAAATATCTTTCAAAACACAAGAATCTGATAGTTTTAAGGACGTTCTCAAAAATATACGGGCTTGCGGGGTTAAGGATCGGGTACGCTGTGTGCGACGCTGAAATTACCGGATACATTGAGAGGGTACGCGCGCCATTTAACGCCAACCTGCTTGCACAGGCGGCGGCTGTTGCGGCGCTCAAAGACAGAAAGCACGTTGTGAAAACAATAAAAGTAAACAATGAAGGAAAAAAATACCTGTACGCGGCTTTTGACAGGATGGGAATAAGCCACGTAAAGACAAACGCAAATTTTATTTTTGCGAAGTTTGACAGGCCGTCTGCGGAACTGAATGCGCAGATGCTCAGGCGCGGCGTCATTATAAGGCCGCAACAGGGAAGTTTCGCGCGCGTGACCATAGGCACGATGAGGCAAAACAGGAAACTTGTATCGGCTCTTGAAGAGATGCTCGGCAAAAAAGAGGGCAGAAGGCAGAAAATAAAAAAATACATAAATAAATTGAAGCGGAGGAAGAAATGATTATTGTACTGAAGCCAAAGGCAACAAAGAAACAGATAGACCACATAGTCGGCAGGATAAAGGAAAACAAGCTTCGCGCCCAGGTCTCAAAGGGCGAGGAACGCACCATAGTCGCGGTCATAGGGGACGAGCGGGTGCTGACAACTGTCCCTTTTATGAGTTATCCCGGTGTTGAAAAAGTAATGACGGTGCTCAAACCTTATAAGCTGGCTTCTAAAGATTTCCGCTCGGCCCCTTCGGTTATTAAGGTTTCAAAAACAGTGTCTATCGGCGGCGATAAAGTGGCGGTGATAGCAGGGCCGTGCTCGGTTGAATCACGCGAGCAGCTGCTTTCCGTCGCAAAAGCGGTAAAGGAGGCGGGCGCAAACATACTGCGGGGCGGGGCTTTTAAGCCGCGCTCGTCGCCGTATGCTTTTCAAGGCCTTGGAGAAGACGGTTTGAAAATCCTTGCCGAGGCGCGCGATAAATACGGGATGCCGGTGGTAACAGAAGTGCTCGACACCCGCCACGTGGAGCTTGTCGACCGCTATACAGACATGTTTCAGATAGGCGCGAGGAATATGCAGAATTTTGAACTTTTAAAAGAAGTGGGAAAAACAAATAAGCCCGTTCTTTTAAAGAGGGGGCTTATGTCCACAATCAGCGAGTGGCTGATGTCGGCAGAGTATATCTTGTCAGGCGGAAATATGAACGTGGTGCTTTGCGAGCGCGGTATCAGAACTTTTGAAACTGCAACCAGAAACACGCTCGATCTCTCTGCTGTTCCGATGGCAAAGTATCTTTCACACCTGCCTGTAGTTACCGACCCTTCGCACGGTACAGGCAAGAAACAGCTGATTGCATCCATGACGCTTGCATCAGTTGCGGCAGGTGCTGACGGCGTGGCGCTTGAAGTACACCCGTGCCCTGAAAAAGCTCTCTCTGACGGGGACCAGTCGCTTTTACCTTCGGAGTTTGCAAAAATTGTAGCTGATGCCCGCAAGGTGGCAAAAGCGATAGGAAAAACGCTTTAAACTGAAAGTTTAAAACTGAAAACTGAAAGTGAAAAAATGCTGAAAAATAAAAAGAACGCAAAGCACAGAATACAGAATTTAAGGCAGGTTTTTAAGAATGTCTCCATCATCGGCATGGGGCTGATGGGCGGGAGCCTTGGATTTTCGCTTGTGTCGGGAAAACTCTGCAGCAGGGTGACCGGTATCGGCAGAAACATAAACAGGCTGAAAAAGGCGCTTGGGAAAAAAACCTGCCACAAAATTACAGTTTCTTATGAAGAGGGCGTTAAAGAGGCGGACCTGGTTGTGATATCGCTGCCTGTTTTCATGATACCTGCGGCGTTTGCGGCAATTCGGCCTTACCTGAAAAAAGGCGCGATTGTGACTGACATGGGAAGTGTAAAGGAAATGATATGCGGTAAAATTGCGCAGATAGACAGGGCGGGATGTTTTACGGGTTCGCATCCGATGGCAGGCTCGGAAAAGAGCGGGATTGAAAACATAATCCCCGGGCTTTACAAAGGAGCGGTGTGCATTGTCACTCCGGGTAAAAATAAAAAAGCAGCCGGAAAAGTCGCACGTTTCTGGAAAGCTCTCGGGATGAGGGTTATTTCCATGAAACCCGGTGAGCACGACGAAAAAACAGCCCTGATCAGCCACGCACCGCATCTTCTGGCGTTTGCCTCCGTGCTGGCGTCGCGTAAGGTGATAGAAAAGTCGCCGCTTGTCATAGGGCCCGGTTTTAAGGACCACACCAGGATAGCGGCATCAGACGCTGAAATATGGGCGGAAATATTCACGGCGAATAAACGGGAGCTGCTGTCCGCACTGGATGCTGTGGTAAAGCATGCGCAGGACATCGCATCAATGATTGAAATGAACGACATGAAAGCGCTGCGTGAAATCATAAGCAGTGCAGCCGAACTGAGAAGGAAGGTAAAATAAATGAAAAAAATACATGTGGCACCGGCTGCGGGGATAAAGAAAAGCCTGTCAGTGCAGGGGGACAAATCAATATCTCACAGGGCAATAATAATAGGAAGCCTTGCAAAGGGCAGAACGGAAATATCCAATTTTCTTGAAGCAGAGGACACACTTAATACGATAAAGGTGTATAAACAGCTCGGCGTTAAGATAGAAAAAAAGAAGGGCAAATACCAGGTTTTTGGCAGAGGGCTGAATTCTTTCCGCCAGCCTGTAAAACAGCTGTATGTAGGAAACTCGGGTACGGGCATAAGGCTCACCCTCGGGGTGCTGGCGCCTCAGAACTTTTCCTGCTCGATAACTGGAGACGGGCAGATAATAAAAAGGCCGATGAACAGGGTGATACTGCCGCTGACTCAGATGGGGGCCAGATTTAAGTCAAATAACGGGCGTGCGCCTGTTTCGGTAGCCGGCGGCCCTTTGCGGGGCATAAAGTATGAAATGCCGGTTGCGAGCGCGCAGGTAAAATCAGCCATTATGTTTGCAGCGCTTCACGCATCAGGCAAAACCGAGATCAGCGAAAAGATAAAATCGCGCGATCATACCGAACTCATGCTGAAGTATTTTGGCGCGGATATAAAGGAGAAAAAGGGCTCTTTGGTAATTAATCCGGGCCAGGTTTTGACGGGGAAAAAAGTATTCGTGCCGGGCGACATATCTTCGGCCGCCTATTTTATGGCCGCAGGCGCACTTACGAAAGGGTCCTCCATCACAGTTAAAAACACGGGTATTAACGGCAGCAGGACGGGGATTATAGATGTGATGAAAAAGATGGGCGCAAAAATTGCCGTGAAAAACAGAAAATTAAAGAATGGTGAAACGGTCGCTGATATTGCTTCTTCGAGCTCAAAGTTGAAAGGTATAACAATAGGCGGCGCCATAATACCGAGGCTGATCGACGAGATTCCGGTAATAGCCGTGATGGCCGCTTTTGCAAAAGGCAGGAGTGTAATTAAGAACGCAAAAGAGCTGAGGGTAAAGGAAACGGACAGGATAGCGACAGTTGTGGAGAACTTAAAGCGCATTGGAGTAAAGGCAGAAGAGCGCGCCGACGGAATGGTCATATACGGGAACGAGGGAAAGCCCTTTAAATACGCCGATATTGATTCCTACGGCGACCATAGGATTGCGATGTCTTTTTCGGTTGCGGCTCTGGTGAGCGAGAACGGTTTGCTGATAAAGGATATTGAGTGCGTGAACACTTCGTTTCCCGAGTTTTTCAGCCTTATAGGGGGGTTGAAGCAGAAATGAAAAAGCCCGGCGGGATATTTTCAAATTTTCTTCACATCATTACAAGGGCATTAGCGACGCTCCTGTTAAGGGTTTTTTACGGAATAAAAGTAACAGGCGAGGAAAACATCCCTGAAAAAGAGGGTGTAATGTTTATGTCCAACCACTCTTCTTTTTTTGATCCGCCTCTTGTTTCCACCATGAGCTGGAAAAGGCAGCTGAATTTCATGGCGCGAGATACGCTTTTTAAAAACCCGTTCTTTGGGGGTTTTATCAGGGCTGTAGGCGCCATACCGATAAAGCGCGGCGCTGTGGACAGAAAGTCGTGGGGGGCTCTGACAGACAGAATCAGCGAGGGCGGGGCTGTGGTTTTTTTCCCGGAGGGCACCAGGACTCCTGACGGTGAAATAAAGGACGGAAAGCCGGGAACAGGGATGCTGGTACACGCCTCGCGCGCAAAGGTCGTGCCTGTCTATATAAAAGGCGCGTTTGAAGCGTGGCCAAAAGGCGGGGGGCTTCCGAAACTTTTTAAAAAAATGGAAGTGCATTACGGAAAACTGATGAGTTTTGATGACTGTCTTGACAAAGAGGGGTCGAGGGAAATATACGAGAAAATCACAAATGCAATCGTAAATGAAATCAGGAGAATGAAAGCTGAAAAAGAAAAACCGGATAGCAAATAAAATAGAGGTCAGGATAGCGGCTGATTCCGGCTTTTGCTTTGGAGTCAAGCGCGCCATGGAAATGGCCTACAAATACGCGGGCGAAAAAGGCCCGGGGGTTTATTCGTACCATGAAATAATACACAACCCCCAGGAAGTAAAGAGGCTCGAAGAGGCGGGTGCCAGGCACACGGACAGGATAGGTAACATCAAAAAAGGCTCGCGCGCGATTATTTCCGCGCACGGCGTCACCCCGGAAGAAGAGGCTAAGTTAAATAAAAAATGTGCCGGCGTGCTGGATACCACTTGCCCTTACGTCAAGCGTATACACAGAATAGTTGATAAATTAAAGGAAGAAAATTACGGGATTATAATAGCAGGCGACCGGGACCATCCCGAAGTAAAAGGTATTATCGGTTACGCGGGAAGCGGCGCTGTGGTGGTCAGCAGTGAAGAAGATGTAAAAAAAATCAAACCCGGAGTAAAGACCGGTATTGTATCGCAGACGACGAAAAATAAAAGCAGGTTCGCGCGTTTGGTGTGCGCCGCTATAGAGAGGATTTTTGAAGAGCGCAACGCAGAGGTCAGGGTATTTAATACTATCTGCGACGCCACCCGCAACAGGCAGGAAGCTGCGGTCGGGCTTGCAAAGGCAAGCGATACTATTATAGTGATAGGCGGAAAAAACAGCGCCAATACGGTCAGGTTGTATGAACTTTGCAGGGAAATTTTAAAGTCTGTTTATCATGTGGAGTCACCCGGAGAGATAAAAAAAGAATGGTTCAGGGGCAAGCGCAGGGCGGGTATATGCGCCGGAGCCTCGACGCCGCAGCGGCTGATTGAAGAAGCCGCCGCGCTTATAAAAAGTTTTTAGGAGAGTGTAATGGAAAACAGCGAATACTCAATCAGGGATATAAGAGAAGGCGCGGTAATAAAAGGTAAAATTGTCAGAAAATCCGGCGGGGATGTTTTCATTGACATAGGCTACAAGTCAGAGGGGATAATACCGGCGGAAGAAACGGCCAAGTACACCTATTATGACTCGCTTGAAGAGGGCGGGGAAATAGATCTTTTTGTAAAAAAGACAGAGGGGCCGGACGGGATGGTGCTGCTTTCAAAGATAGTGGCGGATAAAAAAGTCATATTTTCAAGGGTTAAAAAAGCATTTAAGGACGGAGAAGCGCTTAAGGGCAGGGTGGTAAAGGCTGTAAAGGGGGGGTTTATCATTGATTTTGGCGCAAACGTTACGGCGTTTCTGCCTATGTCCCACTCGCGTTCTTACGGTGAGGACATAACCGGGCAGGAGCTTGACCTGAAAGTTATACAGCTTGACGAAGTAAAAAGAAATGTTGTGGTGTCCTACAGGGAACTTATAAACCAAAAGGCAAAAGACGAAGAAGAAAAGGTGAAAAGAGTATTTACGGTAAATGAAAAAACGGCGTTAAAAGTCGTGTCAGTGCAGGATGCGGGCGTTGAAGTTGAAAAAGAGGGGGTAAGGGCTTTTATAGCGTCATCCGAGCTTGCGTGGAAAAGGCTGGGGGATTTAAAAACGCTTTTCAGCGAGGGGCAGGACATAGAGGCTCTTGTCTTGGGAATTGACGGCGGCAGGCCTGTTTTAAGCGTAAAAAAACTTTTTGAGAATCCGTTCGGAGGTTTTGCAAAAACCTCAAAGCAGGGCGACAGAATGAAATTAAAGGTCTGCGGAATACTTGACGAAGGCATGGTGGTTGAGATTAACCCGCAGATGGACGGGTTTATTCACAAAAGCGAGATATCATATTACAGGCGTGTAAAAGACATAAGGGAGGCGTATAAAGAAGGGGATGAGATAGAAGCTGTTGTTGTAAAAATCGACGAAGCAAAGGGCAGGGTATATTTCAGCATAAAAAGGCTTGATAAGAACCCGTGGCATTCAATCGAGGAACGCTATCCGGTTGGCGCGAGAGTAATCGGCACGGTCTCTTCGGTGGCGGAAGGCGAGGGTGCGGAAGTTGAGCTTGAGGAGAATTTTGACGCGTTTGTGCGCGTTTCAAACGTTTCGTGGAATGAATCCGCGCCGATTGCCGACACGATTAAGACCGGCGACAGGCGCGAGTTCAGGATATTGGAAATTGATAAAAGCAAGTACCGTATTCTTCTCGGCTTGAAGCAGATGCACGCCTCGCCCTGGGTTACATTTGCGGCCAAATTCAAAGAGGGCACGGCAGTTGACACAAAGGTTATAGATATTGAAGATTCGGCGGTGGTCTGCTGTATTGTAGATGGAATAATCGGCAGGATACCTATAAGGAATAAGCACAAACTTTCCTGCAAAAAAGGGGATGTCATAAAGGCCAGAATAGTAAAAATTGACAAGGATGCAAAGAAAGTCATTCTTGCAGCGAAAGATATTGAAATGACCGAAGAAAAAAAACAGATAGACGACTACATAAAATCGCACGAGCACGGGTTTAAGCTCGATGATATAGCCGATTTTGGAAAACCTGCCAATGGCGGGAAGGAAGGCGGTAACTGATGCCGTTAAGAAAAATACCTCTGCCCACCGTGAACAGGCTTTCCATTTACTTAAAGTGTTTTTCCGAGCTTGCCACGTCAGGGGTTGAATACGTGTCTTCGGGGCAGGTGGCGGAGTTAATAGGGCTGAATCCGGCGCAGGTCAGAAAAGACCTTGCTTATTTCGGGAAATTCGGCCGCCGCGGTTACGGCTATAACGTACTGCAGCTTAAGGAGAATATTTCTAAAATACTGGGCACTCACAAAAACTGGAAAGTGGCGGTAATAGGCGCGGGAAACCTGGGCCGCGCTCTTCTCATGTACGGCGGTTTTTCGGCGAGGGGCTTTAACATAATAGCGGGTTTTGATGTTGACCCGGACAAGGTGGGATGGGAGCTTGACGGTGTCACGCTTTACCATATTGAAAAGCTCGAAGAGGTTGTAAAAAGGGAAAAAATTGAAATGGCAATACTGACAACACCAAAAGACGCGCTTCCCGACATGCTCCTGAGGCTGAAAAAAGCCGGGGTTAATGGGGTGCTCAATTTCGCGGGCAAGCACGTGCTGACCGATGATGATATGATAGTCAGAAATGTGGATTTGGCGCTTGAAATGGAACAGCTCACATTCTTCCTTACAAACAAGGAAGATGAAAGATAATACGGAGGATTGCTATGGCGATTAAGATACAATATGAAGGACGGGAATTTGAAACTGAAACGGGCGTACGCGCCTCTGATTTCCTGAAAAATACAGGAATAGAGAAAGAGGGCGTTCTTGCAGTTTCATTGAACGGAAGGCATCTCGACATGGGCGCGCCTTTAAACGAAGCGGGCGAGCTTAAAGCCCTGACATTTGACGATCCTGAGGGCCGCGAAATATACTGGCATTCGAGCTCGCACGTTATGGCTGTTGCGGTAAAGAGGCTTTTTCCCGAGGTAGAGGTGACCATAGGCCCCGCAATAGATGAGGGGTTTTATTATGATTTTGACAGGGACAAGCCGTTTACGGAAGATGATCTGGTAAAGATAGAAGAAGAGATGAAAAAGGTGTCAAAGGAAAACCACCCTTTTAAAAGGGAGGAAATGTCTGTTGCGGATGCCAAAAAAATGTTCGCGGACATGGGAGAAAACTACAAACTTGAGATACTTGAAGCCATAAAAGACCCGTCCGTATCGATTTATAAAACAGAAAACTTCGTTGACCTGTGCCGCGGGCCCCATGTCACATATTCAAAAAAGATAAAAGCGGTAAAGCTGATGAAACTCGCCGGCGCATACTGGCGCGGTGACGAAAAGAACAAGATGCTGCAGAGAATATACGGGATTACTTTTCCGTCTCAGGAGCAGCTGGATGAATATTTAAAAAGGATGGAAGAGGCAAAACAGCGCGACCATAGAAAAATCGGACGCGAGCTTGATTTGTTTTCCACGCACGACGAGTTTGGCGCGGGCTTGATTTACTGGCACCCCAAGGGCGGCATGGTCAGAAAAGAGATGGAGGATTTCTGGCGGAACGAACACATTAAAAACGGTTACGACATAGTATTCTCCCCTCACATTGCTAAAATTGACCTGTGGAACACCTCGGGCCACACCGGCTTTTACAGGGCAAACATGTTTGACACTATGGATATTGACGAGATGCAGTACCAGCTCAAACCCATGAACTGCCCCTTTCACATATTAATGTACAAAAACACGCCAAAGAGCTACCGCGACCTGCCGCTGCGCTGGGCAGAGCTCGGCACGGTTTACAGATATGAAAAATCCGGCGTCCTGCACGGCCTGCTGCGCGTGCGCGGATTTACACAGGATGACGCTCATATTTTCTGCCGCGAGGACCAGGTGGAAGAGGAGATAATCAGCGCCCTTAATTTCGTGATGTTTATTTTAAAGACCTTTGGTTTCAGCGAGTTCGAGGTTTATTTAAGCACCAAGCCTGATGAACACATTGGCTCAGATGAAATATGGGATAAAGCGCAGGCAGCACTTAAAGCCGCGCTCGCTAAAGCTGAGTTAAAATATCAGGTTGATGAGGGCGGAGGCGCGTTTTACGGGCCCAAGATTGACATAAAGATAAAGGACGCCTTAAACAGGACGTGGCAGTGCTCCACAATACAGGTGGATTTTGCCCTGCCCGAGAGATTCAGTATTGACTATACGGGAAAAGACGGTGCCGACCACCGCGCCATAATGATACACCGCGCGCTGATGGGGTCGCTTGAGCGTTTCTTCGGCGTGCTGATAGAACACTACAAGGGCGCTTTTCCGGTATGGCTCTCGCCCGAGCAGGTAAGCGTGCTGACCATTACGCAAAGAAGCGATGAGTTCGCACGCGAGCTGGTTTTGAAACTGAAATCAGCAGGCATCAGGGTTTCGCTTGATGACGAAAATGAAAAGATAGGGGCCAAAATAAGAAAAGCGGCAATGAATAAAACCCCCTACATGCTGATAATCGGAGACAAGGAAGTGCAGGACAGGACTGTGTCTGTGCGCCTGCGTACCGGAGAAGAGACAAAGGGAGTGGATTTTGACGGGTTCATGAACGGCGTGCTTGATAAAATAAAAACCAGGGCAATAGGGATATAAGGGGAAGAATATTTTGAAAAAGAAAACATTTTTTGCCTGCGCTTCATGCGGCTATAACTCCGCAAAGTGGCTCGGCAAATGCCCGTCATGCGGGGAGTTTAACTCTTTCAGCGAGGAAACAGAGGAAAAAGAGCCCCTAAAAGAGCGCTCTCACAGGCGCTTTGACGCGGGAGCGGTAAGCGCGCTAAAGGACGTGGGAAGCATAGAGCGCGACAGGATAAAGACAGGCATCGGAGAGGTAGACCGCGTCTTTGGCGGCGGGATTGTAAAAGGCTCGCTTGTGCTGTTGGGCGGCGAGCCCGGCGCGGGCAAGTCAACTCTCGCGCTGACCATCGCAGACAGAGCCGCCAAAGCGGGCATAAAGGGGCTGTATGTGTCGGGCGAGGAATCGCTTGAGCAGATAAAAATGAGGGCAGACAGGATAGGCGCGGATTCTGAAAAACTGTACGTTGTGACAGAAACAGGCGTGGAAAAAATCGCAGCCCTGATGGAATCAGAAAAACCGGGGCTTGTAATAATAGATTCGATACAGACTGTATATAAGGAAGACATAGACTCAGCGGCAGGCGGGGTTAACCAGGTCCGTGAGAGCTGCGCGCACCTGATGTATGCGGCAAAAAAAAGCGGCATACCGGTTTTGATAGTCGGGCACGTGACAAAAGACGGCTCAATAGCCGGGCCTAAGACGCTCGAGCACATGGTGGACGCGGTAATGTATTTTGAATCCGAGAACTACTACAGGTTTAAGATACTGAGGGCTGTCAAAAACCGCTTTGGCTCGACAAATGAAATAGGTGTGTTTGAGATGGGGTCTGCGGGCATTACAGAGGTAATGAGCCCTTCGAAGATGCTTCTTGAAAATATTAAAGAGCAGAAAACAGGCAGCGCCATAGTGACAGTACTGGAAGGAACGAGGCCCATGCTTCTTGAAATACAGGCCCTGACGGCAAGGCGTAATTTCGGCATGCCGCAGAGGACTGTTACGGGAATAGACTACAATAGGGTACTTTTGATAATTGCGATACTTGAAAAAATGATGGATTTGAGCATGGAGAATCAGGACGTCTTCATGAACGTCGCAGGCGGAATAAAAGTATTTGAGACAGCGGCCGATTTAGGCATAGCCGCTGCCGTGTATTCAAGCTTCCGGTCGGTGCCTCTGCCTACCAAATGGGCATTCATAGGAGAGCTGGGATTAGACGGTGAGGTAAGGCCTGTGCACATGATGGAAGAACGCGTGGCAGAGGCCACGAGAATGGGTTTTGCAAAATGCATAATCCCCAAAAGAAGCGGTGTAAAAACCAAAGGAATGGAAGTAACTGAGATAGGAAGCGTGGAAGAGCTGAGAAAGATAATGGATTTTTAACAACGAGTGTAAAGGTGTAAAGATTAAAGTGTAAAGGTGTAAAGTGTGAAGGTGTAAAGGTTTAGACTTGAAACTTGAAACTTGAAACTTGAAACAAAGACTAAAAGCAATCCCCCCTGCCCCCCTTTCCGGGCAAAGGGGGTTAGGAACAAAAACAGGAGTAAAATTTTAAAGAAAGGAGGTACACGAATATGACTACGGAATTTTACATCGCGGCAGGCGCCGCGTCATTGTTTCTGCTCATTATTGTAATACAGGCAGTCATTTACAGGATAAAGTTCGCGAGGGCGAATCTTTCCAAAAAGCTGGTTGATACAAGCGTCATAATTGACGGCAGGTTAAATGAGATAGCGCGCACGGGGTTTCTGGAAGGCGCGCTGATAGTGCCGAAATTCGTGCTTCATGAACTGCAGCTCATCGCAGACTCGCAGGACAACATGAAGCGCAACAAGGGGCGCAGGGGGCTTGACATTCTTAATGATTTCAGGAAAATACCCGGCATAACCGTGGAGATTGTTGACAACGATTATAAACATACCAACAAAGTAGACGAAAAGTTAGTGGAGCTCGCGCGTGAACTGAATGCGAGCATCATCACAAACGACTACAACCTGAACAAAATCGCCGAAATACAGGGCATCAGGGTTTTAAACATCAACGACCTGTCAAACTCCATCAAGCCGAGCTTTCTTCCGGGCGAGAAAATAAGCGTCAAGATAATGAAAGAAGGCAGGGAGCGCGAGCAGGGCATTGCCTACATGCCTGACGGCACCATGATTGTAGTTGATAACGCCAAGAAAATGCTCAACAGGCAGATAGATGTCACCGTCACCAACGTGCTGCAGACAGACGCGGGCAGGATGATATTCGCGAAATACCTGCAGGGCGAGGCGCAGAATCAGGGCAGGCCGCAGGGAAAAACAAACGACAAGCGCGGCAAATTCAGGTTCTTTAAGAAACGCGGCGGAAGCAGAAACAACAGGCCTGACAACAGGCCCAATCAGCCTGAAGTAAAACAGGAACAAAACACCCAGGCTCCTGCACCGCAGGAATCCGGTAATAAAAGCGAAGGGAACAACAATTAATTGAAGCACGCAGCCGTCATAGTAGCCGCGGGGCGCGGAAAAAGGTTTAAGTCCGCGCTTCCCAAACAGTATGCAAAGTTCAGGGGCAAAGAAATACTTGCCCATGCGGCTCTTGCATTTGAAAAGGCGAAAGAAATTGAAGCATTGGTCATTGTCGCGGCAAAGCCATACATTAATAAGGTAAAAGGTATTGTAAAAAAATACCGCCTGAAAAAAGTCATTGCCGTGACAGAAGGCGGGCAGGAGCGGTTTAATTCGGTGAAAAACGCCCTGGATTTTCTGAAAAACCATAAGCCTGAAACTGTTTCAATACATGACGGAGCGAGGCCTTTTTTTAACGGACCCCTGCTCAAGAAAATGATAGAAATGCTTGAAACAGAGCATGCGGTGATACCTGTGAACAGGGTCTTCCCGACGGTAAAGCTCGTCTACGGCGGGCTTGTCGTGAAGACCCTGGACAGGGAACACCTGAGGACTTCGCACACGCCGCAGTGTTTCCGGTACTCAGAGCTCTGCCGGCTGTATGATTCGAAAAAAATAGAAAAGTTAAAACCCACTGACGAGGCTTTTATGTTTGAGGCTGCGGGGTACAAGGTGGCGGCAGTAGACGACGATGTTTTAAACATCAAGGTTACGACAAAGGAAGACCTAAAAGCTCTCGAAGGTCTGCGCGGAGGTAAATCGTGAGGATAGGAAACGGGTATGACGTCCACAAATTTGCAAAGGGCAGGAAACTCTATGTCGGCGGGGTGGAAATAGAAAACAACGGCACAGGGCTGCTCGGACACTCTGACGCTGATGTGCTCACACATGCTTTGATGGACGCCATGCTGGGAGCTGCCGGCCTTCGCGATATCGGGTACTATTTTTCCGACAAGGATGAGAAGTTTAAAGGAATAAGAAGCACGGAACTACTGAAAGAAACCGTAAAGCTCATAAGCGCGGAAGGATACACGATTTCAAACGCTGACATGATAATAGTGGCTGAAGAGCCGAAAATATCGCCACACATAGAAAAGATTAAAGAGACGCTTTCCGGTATACTCGGCGTCAGCGCCGGACAGCTGGGAGTAAAAGCCACCACCGAGGAAGGCATGGGTTTTACGGGGAGAAAAGAAGGAATGGCGGCGTATGCTGTAGTGCTTTTAGTGGAAATCTAGAATTGGACTCAATGGACTCAACGGACTCAGTGGACTCAACGGACTCAACGGACTCAGCGGACTCAGTGCAGTTTTTTTCCATTGAGACCATTGAGTCAGTCAGTAACCTGAGACCATTGAGTCAGGCAGTAACCTGAGACCATTGAGTCAGTCAGTAACCTGAGACCATTGAGTCAGGCAGTAACCTGAGACCATTGAGTCAGTCAGTAACCTGAGACCATTGAGTCAGTCAGTACCCTGAGACCGTTGAGACAGGTAGTACCGTGAGACCATTGAGTCAAAAAGCAAACTACTTTAAAGGAGCCGGAAGTACATGAAACTATACAATACAATGACCGCCAGGGTGGAGGAGTTTAAGCCTGTAACAGAAGGCTCGGTCAGGATATATGCCTGCGGCCCCACGGTTTACAATTACTTTCATATCGGCAACTCGCGCGTATTTATTGTATTTGACGCCTTCAGGCGCTATCTGAAATACCGCGGGCTAAACGTTACTTTTGTGCAGAACATAACCGACATAGACGACAAGATAATAAAAAAAGGCGCGGAAGAAGGGACTTCCTGGGATGTAATAGCAAAGACCTATACTGACGCGTATCTTGAGGATATTAAAAAGCTGAAAATCACCCCGCCTGACGTCAGCCCCCGGGCTACTGAAGAGATACCCAAAATGCTGGAGATAATATCCGGGCTCATAGAAAAAACCCATGCATACGTTTCCAAACACGGTGTTTATTTCAGCGTGGGCAGTTTTGAGGGGTACGGCAAACTTTCGAAAAAAAATATAGAGGAGCTCCAGCAGGGCGCGCGCGTTGAGGTGGATGAAGAGAAAAAAAGCCCGCTGGATTTTGCGCTGTGGAAGTTTTCAAAACCCGGCGAGCCTTTCTGGGATTCGCCGTGGGGCGCAGGCAGGCCGGGGTGGCACATTGAGTGCTCGGCGATGTCTTCTAAATATCTTGATAATACCTTTGACATACACGGCGGAGGAGCTGACCTGATATTTCCCCACCACGAAAATGAAATAGCGCAGTCAGAGGCTGCAAACGGGTGCGTCTTTGCCAATTACTGGATGCACGTAGGCTACATGAATATTAAAGGCGAAAAAATGAGCAAGTCAAAGGGCAACTTCATATTCATACGCGATATTCTAAACGACTACACCGCTGAAGTTATAAGGATGTTCATCCTGTCTGCACACTACAGAGGGCCGCTGGATTTTTCCTATGAAAACATTGATTCGGTCAAAAAGGGGCATGACGAAATACGTTTTACGCTCTCTGAGTTAAGACAGTACATTTCAAACCCGAAAGAAGCGTCAGAGGAAACATTTACGGGACTTTTTTCTTCTTTTGAAGAAGAAAAGGCAAAGAGTATTGCGAGGTTCAATGAGTCGCTTGACGACGATTTTAATACTCCAAAGGCAGTCGCGGTCATATATGACGCGGTTTCTTACGTGAAAAAGGCGCTCTCTTCAAAGGAGCTCGCGATCAATGGCGCATCCAGGAAACTCTTTGAAGGGTACTACGGATGGATAAATACCCTGTGTGCCGTGCTCGGGGTTGACCCGGCGGTAAAAGAGCTGCCTGATGCCATAGCAGAGATGGTGAGGCAGATAGATACCCTGCGGGACGCAAAAAAATACGCTGAGTCTGATGAACTGAAGAAAAAACTGACAGAGGCGGGCTATGCGGTCAAGTTCAGGCCGCTCGGCACCTCTGTAACGGCGGATAAATAAAATGTGGCTCTATGGAAGGAATGTGATAAGGGAAGTACTAAAAAGCGGCAGGAAGATTTATGAGATTCACGCACTAAAAGGGATAAAGGATGCGGACGACATATTAAACGACGCGGCCAATAAGGGAATAAAGGTAAAACTGAGCGAAAAACACATACTCGCAAAGATTACCGGCACGGATAAAAACCAGGGAATGGCCGCAAATACCGAAGGCATAAAGGATTTTTCGATTGAGGAATTCTTTGAAAAGCATAAAAATGATGAGATGCAGACCGTGGCTGTGCTTGACGAAATTGAGGATCCGCACAACTTTGGCGCCATAATAAGGAGTTGCGAAGTTTTTGGTGTTTGTGGTATAATTTTGGCTCGTGACAGGTCAGCTCCGCTGAATGATGCGGCCTTTAAGGCGTCAAGCGGGGCTGTTGAGTTTATTGACATAATAAGGGTCAGCAACATAAACCTGGCCCTTGAACAGCTGAAAGAAGCGGGTTTTTGGATATACGGACTTGATTTGCAGGCCGAAAAATTCATAGACGAGACGGATTTTGACCGCAAAACAGCCATAGTCCTCGGCAACGAAGGCAGGGGACTCCGGCAGCTCGTAAAGAAAAACTGCGATTTTTTGGTTAAAATAAGGCAGGCAGGAAAACTGGACTCACTTAACGTGTCTAACGCCGCCGCAGTAGCGTTCCACGAACGCTTAAGAAAGACAATTAACAGTAAGACAAAATAGGAATTAGCAGTAGTGCGAAATTAGCAGTAAAACGAATGAAAAGCTCTTAAAAACAACAGGACTTGTTCCAGTTTTTTACATGAAACTTGAAACCTGAAACTTGTAACCTGTACTTGCAGGGCTGGCGTAGCTCAGTCGGTAGAGCAACTGATTTGTAATCAGTAGGTCGGTGGTTCAAGTCCACTCGCCAGCTCCAGTTTTTCACCTTGCGGTGAAAAACAGAGCAATAGATGGAGATAGAGAGCGAGATTAGTTCTTATAAAGCAGTTGGTCTTAACTGTAAACTGTAGACTGTGAACAGTAGACTAAATACAGATGTTAACTTAAATGCTGTGGGGAGATTCCAGAGCGGCTAAACGGGGCAGACTGTAAATCTGTTGGCTTATGCCTTCGATGGTTCGAATCCATCTCTCCCCACCATTTTTTCCTCCTTGAGGAGGAAAAAATGGTAGAGAATCGAAAATCGAGATTCGAGAAATACTACGAAGGAAAAGAACGAGACGCGTGAAGGTGAGAGGCGACGGTCGATTTTCGGTAGTGAAGACTTTAAGACTGCAGGACTGAGAATCGAAAATCGAGAATAGACAGCAGGCTCGGAAGATATTAATATCAGGACATAGGCTATAAAGGTCGGGAATCGAAAATCGAGAATAGACAGCAAGCTTGGAAAATATTAATATATAGGACATTAAAAAGTACTTGAAAACAATGAATTTAAAGTATAGGATGTAAGCCGTTTTAAAGTTCTTAACCGCAATAATAAAAGTTGCGGGGGTGTAGCTCAGTCGGTTAGAGCGCCTGCCTGTCACGCAGGAGGCCGCGGGTTCGAGCCCCGTCACTCCCGCCATTGAATGGAAAGCCCTTCTTCTAACAAGGAGAAGGGCTTTTTCATTTTAAATTCAAGGGTTTTCTCGTTCGCTGTGC
>CAYGHG010000002.1:22217-64993 GCA_964349515.1 uncultured Spirochaetia bacterium | reverse complement strand
TTATTTATTACTACAATCCTACCACTCCCCGCCCCGCATTTCAACCCCATTTCCCACCAAAAGTTAACGCAACATTTAGGGTCCGACCCTATTTGTTGCGTTAAGCCCAGCACACCCGCTACCCCGCCTCCACTCCATCCCCGGAGTTATTGCAACATTTGGGGTCCGACCCCATTTGTTGCGTTAACTCCCTTTCCACTTGCGCTATTAGTGATGACAGTTCAGTATCTGAAGCCAGTTCTTTTTCTGTGGATTTTAGGATTCTGAAGATAGAACTGCGGTGTATGTTTCCAAAAAACGCGCACAGTTCGTCTCCTGCCGCAGATGACAGCTTATCAGCCAGATACACAGCCGCTTTTTTTGCATAGTTTGACCGTCCTTTTTTCCTGATGATTTCAGCCCTGTTTACTTTAAATACCGCACAAACAGTTTTTATGACATCCTCAGCGGAACATTTTTTCTGTGAGATGAGTTTTCCCGGGGTTTTTTTGCCTCTTTTAATAAACTCCCTTTCAATCTTACCGATGAACTCGGTACTGCCTATGGCAATCTTGTCAAACATATCCATCCGTATCTGTTCATCGTCAAGCCTGCCGCCTTCTGCCAGAAACATACGGTAGCGCCTGACGAAATCCCTGCCCGAACATCCAAACAAATTCCGGAGTTTTCCTGTATCGGCAGGGCCTTTTGCCGCAGAATAAGTGTATTGCCCCAGGCTGCTCCATTTGTATGATTCAAGCTTTTGCCCGGGTAGCAGTTCAGAAGGATTTAAATGTATGTACCGGGTCAGATCCATGAAATATGCGTTATCATCAACTAAAATGCTTTTATAATTGCTCTGATAGAGATGCCCTACTCTTTTGTATTTCCAGTTAAAAAAAGAGGCATATGCAGAGTTAAGCGCCTGCATTATCTGTCCGATGTTCCCTCCCGGGGTCATCAGGAGCATGTGATAATGATTTGGCATCAGAGTATAGGCATAAAGCTCAAATGGAAATTTTGCCTTAACCCGCGTGAGTATCTCCATAAACCGGGATCTGTCATTGTCAGACTTAAAAATGAGTTTTTTTTCATTTCCCCTGCTGTAAATATGGTACACAGCGCCGGGAAATTGTATTCGTATTGTTTTCGGCATAAAAACCCCTCTATGGTTTTTTAATAATTTACAACGAAGAAACTGCAGATGCAAGATAAAAGTTAACGCAACAAATAGGGTCCGACCCCATTTGTTGCGTTAACTCCCGTTCCGCAAACGCCCGTTAGGCCCGGACCCCGGATGGGGCGTTTAGAGACTGTGCAACAAAACCCGGGGCCTTAAAACAAAACAGGAGGGTCTGAGACCCTCCTCTACGATTATGACTAAATCCCCCTGCCTCCAAATCACCCCCAAAGTTATTGCAACATTTGGGGTCCGACCCTATTTGTTGCGTTAACTCTATCGCTACAGCGCTATCTCATAATCAAAGCTACGACAACCCCTCCCCCTTCTCAACCATCTCCGTAAATCTGGATAAAAACCGTACTGCAGGGGCGCCGTCTATTACGTCGTGGTCTACCAGGGCTGTCAGGTACAGGTATTCCCTGATTACTATTTTATTCCCGACAACTCCGGGCTTTTTTATTATCGAGCCTACGGCAAAACAGAGCGGGTGTATGCTGACAGGTATTACCCACCCGTTCATTTTCCCCATCATCCCCACAGAGGTCACAGCAACTGTACCCATAGATGACTTTGCCGTTTGGGGGTTTGATGTGATTATTTTCCAGATCATTTTTCTCACAAATCCCGGCAATAGATAATACAGTTTCATTAAAAACGCCTTCTTTTTTTCACCCAGCACATAGTCTGATTCGTTTTCAACAGGCTGATTCTGCCCTGACTTTATCTCTTTGCAGATTTCCTCAATGCTTTTTTCATTTGTTTTACGGATTACGTATGGAAGCGGCACTTTTTTGCCCTGCACTTCCCTTTCTATCATTATTGAAATATCCACATCCCTGAATAACACCGCCTGATTTTTCCCTTTTCTCATGCCGTGAACCTGCGGGTACTCTTCTGCCGCCGTGCTTATGCATTTTATCAGCCAGGAGGTAAATAAAATGCCGCGGGACAGTTTCTTTTTTTCGCGCAGCATTCTGCGGGCTTCGGTTACGTCGAGCTCTACGAGTGCTTTTATGTGGTGTTTTTGCAGTCCGGCCTGCCCTATGTCAATGGTAGCCAGCCTGCTCTCCGGAAATGATTCTGTCACAAAGTTTTTATTATTTTTCATTTTTTCTCCGGTATTAGTATTAAATGAGTCCGCCGGATTATACACTTTTATAACCGGCTTTACAGCGTTAAATATAATATTTTTTGAAAGAAGATTAATTTGAGAGGAGTTTTTTGAATTTTTCTTTTTCTATTCCGGCCTGGCGCAGTATGCTCCGTAAAGTACCTTCGGGAATTTCCTTTTTCGGCATTGGAACAATAACCACACGGCCGTCTGTATTTCTGTACTTGCCGTGGGAGCCTTTTTGCGATACAAAGGAAAATCCCAGCATGGATAAAACAGCTGTTATTTCCTTTGAAGAGTAAAGCTTAGACATTAATTCTTTCTTTGCCTATGTAAATATTATCAACAGGGGGGAGCTTCGCGCCTTTGGTTTCCATGTATAATTCGACGGCTTCTTTTATGTTTTTAGCGGCTTCCTGCATGGTTTTTCCAAATGATGAAACATCAACGTTAAGACACTGTGCCACATAATACCTGCCCTCTTTCCATACAACATAGCTGATATCTCTCATGGACGCTCCTTTTTTTTATTTACATCTTAAATATATCAAATCAGTGATTAAATATCAAACTGTCTTATTTTCGTTAACTGCCTTCACAGCGCTTCAGGCTTTGCTTCCGAATGCACTGCTTCTATCCTAACCTGCGCGAGGCTCTCTTCTGAGATGCCGAGTTTTTCTCCTGTGAGCTTTTCCGCGGCTGATATCACTCCCGCGGCGTCAAAGCCGTGGTGTTTCATGAGGTGTGCTTTTGAGGCCCCGTGGCTGAAAGTATCCTGCAGCCCGAGTTTGATGATTCTCTTTGCAATCCCGGCCTGCGCGGCTCTTTCTTCTATAATACTGCCGAGCCCGCCTATCACCGTGTGATTTTCAACCGTCACTATGCCGTATTTTGGCGCGGATAATATGTCGTTTATTACCGGATTGTTAAACGGCTTGAGAGTGGATATGTGCACGTGCATAACCGAGAGGCCTTTTTCCCTTATTCTCGCCGCAGCCCTCATCACCTCTTCCGTGCAGATACCCGATGAGATGAATGTTATGTCTTTTCCCTGCGAGATTATTTTAGGAGTATCAAGTTTTACGCCCTCTTCTTTTTTAAAAAGCCTCGCAAGCTCGCCCCTAAGCGCCCTCACATAAACCGGCCCCGGTGTTTCAGCCGCGAGTTTTACAAGCGCTTCAGCCTCTGTGGCGTCACCTGCCTCAAAGACAGTCATGTTGGGCAGCGAGCGCATCACTGCTGTGTCCTCTATGGCCTGGTGCGTCGCGCCTCCCGGCGTGGTGACGCCCGGCAGAAATCCGAACATTTTTACGTTTGCATTAGGGTAAGCCACAGACATCGCGAGCTGGTCATACGCGCGCCTGTAAATGAAAACTGCAAACGTGTGAATCATGGGGATGAATCCCTCGCGGCTCAAACCGCCTGCAAGAGAGAGCATGTTTTGCTCCGCTATGCCGCATGAGATGAAACGCTCAGGGTAGGCGTCGCGGAAAGCACCTGCCTCGCACGAGTCAGTAAGGTCGGCTGTGAGCAGAAGTGTTTTGCTGTTTTCTTTCCCGTAGGCAAGGAGCGCCTTTGAGTGAACCTGCGAGAGTATCTCCATCACACGCCCCCTTTTATCTTGTCAAGCGCGTCAGCAAGGCGCTTTTTATCGTTTTCATTTTTTACCCTGAAGTAGTGGAGCTTTTCCTTATTTTCAAAAAGATGCTCTGCCCCCTGCTCAGGATTTGTGTGGCATAAAATTACCAACGCCTTGCCCGTGTGTTTTGTATCCGCAGCTTTTACTATTGCTTCCGCATCATGTCCGTCAACGGTTATCACCTGCGCGCCGAAACTTTTTATCTTGTCAGAGAGTTCGCCCAAGCACATCACATTGTCCACCCTGCCGTCGCACTGGCGGCTGTTTACGTCAACCATGATGCCGACGGTATCAAGCTTGTAATGGCTCATGAACTGCAGAGCCTCCCATGTCATGCCTATCTGGAACTCGCCGTCCGACATGAAAACCCAGGTCTTTCCCGTCTCGCCCTTCATCCTGCGCCCCAAGGCCATGCCGACAGCCTGGCTCAAACCCTGTCCGAGGGAGCCTGTCATGACCTCCATACCGGGCGAGTGCTCTGCGCCTATCTGCTCGAGGGTGGAACCGTCTTTGTTGAATTCAGCCATTGAGTCATTGTCCAGCCTGCCTGCCTCGATAAGTGCGGCGTATAGCACAAGCGAGTAATGCGTCGGTGAAAGTATGAACCTGTCGAGCTCAGGCCTGTGCGGGCCGTTGAATACGTAGCCCGGTATGTAATCTTTGTTTGCAGCAGAAGGCACGCCCGGAAAAGCGCCGGGTTTCATGGGTGAGGAAAGTTTTTCAATGTTAAGAATCCCGCCGTAAAGGCAGGCAAACATCTCAGCCGATGAGCACACCTGGCTGACATAGCCGCCGCCATTTCTGATAACGTGTTCTAATACGCGGCTTCGGACGCCTGACGCGAATTTTTTTGCGTTAGAAACAGAAAAATCCATAAAACCTCCGTGAATTTTTAATGACAGATTATATTACAATTAAAAAGGCGGGTAAGCAATAAAAACAAAATCCCTGTTTTCTCCTCAAAACCTTCTTCTATATCCAATTGATTCATTATCCTTTATTTCCCTCCGGAAACCGCATCTTCGACGGCAGAAATCAGCGTAAGAGCTGCCCCGGACAGAATGAAAAACATACACTATTATAAAAATTTAAGTTTCGTACAATCCTGACAGTGTATTAGTTTAAACTTTGACTTTACTGACAGCCGGATTTATAATGAGTCAATCAGGGCATTTACTTAAATTATAATATGGAGGACTAATTCATGTACACAGACGGAAAAATATGGGCAGCTCAGGCCGAATCACCGGTTTATCTTCTGCCTTCTATGGCAAACCGCCACGGACTCATAGCAGGAGCCACAGGTACGGGAAAAACAGTAACTCTGAAGGTTCTTGCCGAATCTTTCAGCGCCATGGGCGTGCCTGTATTTCTCTCTGACATAAAAGGCGATGTAGCGGGCCTCGCGGAAACCGGAACGCCGAACCCCAAAGTACAGGAACGGGTGGATAAATTTAAGATCAAAAATTTTACTCAAAAAGCCTCTCCTGTGCGCTTCTGGGATATTTTCGGCGAAGGCGGCCACCCGGTTCGCACCACAATATCTGACATGGGCGCGCTGCTCCTCTCGCGCATGCTCAATCTGAATGAAACACAGACAGGTGTCTTAAACATTACTTTCAGGGTTGCGGATGACAACGGCCTGCTGCTCCTTGACCTTAAAGACCTGCGCGCGATGCTGCAGTACACCGCTGACCACGCAAAGGAACTGACCACGCAGTATGGCAATGTATCCTCTCAGACAGTAGGGGCAATACTTCGCAGCCTTCTCACGCTTGAGGATCAGGGCGGAGAGCATTTTTTCGGCGAGCCGGCGCTTGACATATTTGACTGGATGCAGGTATCATCCGAAGGCAAAGGCATCATAAACATCCTTCACAGCGTAAGGCTTTACCAGTCTCCCGCGCTTTATTCCATGTTTCTCCTCTGGATGCTCTCAGAGCTTTTTGAAATGCTTCCCGAAGCAGGCGACCTTGAAAAACCAAAAATGGTATTTTTCTTTGACGAAGCGCATCTGTTATTCAGGGACGCGCCCAAAGCCCTGCTTGAAAAAATTGAAATGGTAGTACGCCTCATACGTTCAAAGGGCATAGGGGTATATTTCATCACCCAGTCTCCCTCTGACGTACCGCGCGCAGTGCTCGGCCAGCTCGGCAACCGCGTACAGCACGCGCTGCGCGCTTTCACGCCCGCGGACCGGAAGTTCGTAAAAGCAGCCGCAGAAAGTTTTCGCGCTAACCCTGATTTTGACGCTGAAACAGCAATACTCGAACTCGGAACAGGCGAAGCCCTTGTTTCGTTTCTGGAAAAGGACGGAAAACCCTCCATAGCACAGCGCGCGATGATACTTCCTCCGCAGTGTTCTTTTGCCGCGATTGACTCAGGAACGCGCTCAAAAATAACTGCCTCTTCTTCCATAGCCGGAAAATATGAGCGCACAGTGGACAGGGAGTCTGCTTACGAAATGCTGCAGTCAAAACTGAAACAGGAACAGGATGCCGCGCGGATTGAAACAGCCGTTAAAACACAAAAAAAGGAAGCTTCTTACAGGCAGCCTGCGCAGCCAAAGCCCCGTAAACAGCCCAAATCGCTTTTCGAAAAAGCGGCTGGTTCCGCGGTCACCTCAATAGGAAGAGAAGTAGGAAGGCAGATTATCAGAGGCATACTGGGGTCTCTGACGAGAAGGTGAAAGGTATGACGCTCCCGGCTGTCAGAAAAAATAAATATCAGGCAGCAGCCCCTGCATCTGTATCATTTGGGAAAAAAGCTTTTAAAAAAACTAATATTACTTCCATACGCTGGCTTGGTCTTGCAGGTTTTTTCATTAATTCCCGGGGCACATGCGTCATGGTTGACCCTGTCCTGAAAAATTTTGACATGCCTCTTCTAATAGACATCCCTGTCAAACCTTCAAAGGTTCCGTTTCTTGACGCGGTTTTGATTACACACAGCGACAATGATCACTACAGTTCTGCGACCTGCAGGGAGCTTTCTTCCCGCACATCAATATTTCACTCCACTCCTTATGTTTCTTTTCTCATGAAAAAGAAAGGAATGAATTCATCCGGCCACTCCATAGGCAGTTCATTTAGGGCAGGAGTTCTTAAAATCACGCTTACTCCCGCAGACCATGCCTGGCAGAACGAAATGGCTGAAAATAAACGCCATTTTAAAAGTAGCGACGCCTGCGGTTTTTTGATAGAAACCCCCGACGGAACAATCTGGGCTCCGGGTGATTCGCGGCTTTTAAAAGAACATCTGAACTTGAGAACTCCTGATGCCATTTTTTTTGATTTTTCAGATAATGAATGGCATTTTGGCTTTAAAGGAGCCTTAAAAATTGCAAAAGCCTATCCTGATACCCCGCTGTTGCTATGCCACTGGGGCTCTGTAGATGCTCCTGATTTCACTCCCTTTAACGCAGACCCTGAAAAACTGCTTAGAAAAGTAACAAATCCCGGAAGAGTGCACATACTCGCGCCGGGTCAGGAATTTTTGCTTAAAAAAATTAAAAAAGAATAATCTAATGACTAATCTTTAAGACCCTCAAAACTCCGAACTTTGCCCGGAAACTTTCGCGTTGTTAATTCCCTTATCCATAAACTACCGGATAGGGGAAAGAAAATGACGGCTATGATATTCGGCATAGGTACATCAAAACACACCCGTGCCGATGCAGAAAAAAAATTCGGAGTATCAAAAGAACGCATACGCCAAATAATGGAAAAGATATAAAAGGCTGTCTAAGAGACAGCCATAAAAACAAGAGGCAGCAAGACGCCTCTCTACAGTGATCTGACTATAAAATACAATTAATCGATTACCCTTTATTTCCCTCCGGAAACCGCATTCCCGACGGCAGAAATCAGCGTAAGCCCTGCCCCGGGCAGGGCTCCCAAAACTACACCGTATGGAACGGATATCATATACGCAAGCACTCCCATTTTTGACCCGTTTTGCTCTGCCTGGGTGTAGCCCCAGATACCGCCTGCAATCATGCCTGCGAGCAGTACTGTCCCGATGATGGCGCCGCCGTAATTATCCGGCACTTTTTCCTTTTTAATGTCAAAAGGCTCCCATCTGCCGTAATATCCCTGCGGGATTTCCGTATTGCTAAAAATCTTTTTCAGGTACTCAGGGTCATTGTATTTTCTGAGGTTTTCCTCAACTGCCTCTTCCCGCGTGTATTCTTTATATTTATCCACCGGCCGGGGCAGAGTGGCGCATCCTGTTGAAAACAATACAGCTGTTATCATAAGCACCGCAGTTGCTTTTTTCATCATATTCATCTAAAGCCTCCTTTATATATATAAGGTATTAGCAAGGAGTGTGCCATATTTTTAAGCTTAATTTTAAGGGTTTTCAGGCATAACAGGCAAAACCCTGCGCAGTGGAAGGGTATTTCCTCCCTCTCCCTGCTTTTTGGGGATAGGGCCAGGGCGAGGGGTAGTAGTAAAGCAGCTAATTCCTGTAAGCCGCCTCACTGCATGGCATACCCACGAGATCGTATACGCAGGATGACAGAAAGAGATATAAGAAAAATCAAAAGATATAATATGTTTTCCAAGAGATAGTAGAGCGGGGGGTTAAGCTCCCGCTCGTATTTTCACATGCGCCATAAAAAACAAGAGGCAGCTGAAGCCGCCTCTCTACGAAAACATAAATATCAAAACTAATTCACCCAGCTTCAAACTCCCCTGTCATGCCTAACTCCTTTAAAACCACCCTTGCCCTCGCGGCGTAGGACGGCACTTTTGAGCTTAAGGCTTCGTTTATGTAAACCGCTGCTTTGCCTTTTAGCGCGGGGTTTATGACTGCGAGCCTTATTACTGCCTCCAGAAACGCGGCTTTGGGGCCTTTTACTTTTTCCTCTTTGAGCCACTCATACAAAACAGGCGCGCATTTATCCGCCTCTGCTTTTGTGAGGTTTGCGTGGCGTATCAGGCCTGCCTGAAAATACCTGTGCTCCTTATCAGGCCCACTAAAAAACGCTTTGAGCAGTTCTTTCTTTCTTTTCGCTATAAACTCCGGCTTTTCCCTTGCCGCTCTCTCGCACGCCTCAATACAGCGCAGGCTTAAGACTCCTTCGCTTAAGAGCGCTTTGTCAAAGACGAGGTCAAACAACGGCTGCCCCGCGTGGATTATCTCTTTTGCCGCGTAGGGCGCTGACTGGCGGTACTTGGAGGAAAACCCCGAGAGCTCTTCTATTATGTCCATCAGACCCTCAGTATGGAAAGCGCTGTTATTTTTTCACAGGGCTCAAGCTCAAGCGTGTACTCTGCCCCCTGTTTTGCGTATGTTTCCTCAGTGCCTTCCATATTAATAATTGACTTTACCGCCGCGTCAAAAACCGCGCCTTCAGGCGTAATGATATCAAGCGTGTCGTTTAACCTGAATGAATGCTTTATCTTTGTGGTTTTTATTTTTAAGCCGTCCGCAGACTCAACCACGCCGCAGAACCGACGCTCTGCAGAGTAATCAGAGGTGAGAGGGTTCTGCATGGATTTAGCGTCAGGAAAATAAAACCCCTCGGAATATTCCCTGTGGCTTACCTTTAAAAGCTCTTCATAAAGACGAGCCGGCGCCGGCTCCCCCTTTAGCGCGGACATAAGCGCCTGTTTGTATGCGAAAGCGGTAACCGCGCAGTAGTGGCTGCCTTTCATCCTGCCTTCAATCTTGAAACTTATCACACCTGCTTCCATAAACTCGCGCAGCCTGTTTATCAGGCATAAATCCTTTGAGTTCATTATGTATGTGCCCCGGCTGTCTTGCGATATTTCCATGAATTCTCCGGGCCTTTTTTCCTCAACAAGCTTATAGCTCCACCTGCACGACTGCGTGCACTCCCCGCTGTTCGCGCTGCGGCCCGTCAGGTAATCCGACAACAAACACCTGCCTGAGTAGGACATGCACACCGCACCGTGGACAAAAACCTCAAGCTCCATCTCAGGCACTGCCTCATGTATTTCTTTGATTTCATTTATGGAAAGTTCGCGCGCGAGTATCACACGTGAGGCTCCAAGTGAGTGCCACATCTTTACCTCGCGGTGGTTTAAGTTGTTTGCCTGCACCGATACATGCACCGGTATCTGCGGGCAGCGTTCTTTTGCGAGAGAAAGCACTCCGAGATCGGACAGTATAACCGCATCCGGTTTTATGGTTTTTAAAAAATCAAGATGCGCTTCAATGCCGGGCAAATCAGAGTTGCGGGGAAAAACGTTTACCGTGACGTACGCTTTTTTGCCGAGCAAATGCGCGTACTCAACCGCCGCTTTCAATCCCTCGTCGTCAAAGTTTGAGGCAAAATTGCGCAGGCTGTAGTTTTGACCCGAGAGGTAAACGGCATCCGCGCCGTAGGCAAAGTTTATTTTAAGGTTTTCAAAATCACCCGCGGGCGATAGTATCTCGGGCGTGTTCATTTTTTCATTTCCCTGCGCTCTATTATCGCCTGGCCGAGCGTCACCTCGTCTGCGTAGCGTATGTCAGAGCCTGTGGGCAGGCCCTTTGCGAGGCGCGTAATTTTGAGAGGCGCAGGCGACAGCGACGCCGCGTAAAGCGAGGTGGCATCCCCCTCCACCGTGTGGTTCAAGGCGAGTATGAGTTCCTGAATCTCAGGCGTTGAGGATAGTTTTTCGCCGAGTTCTTTTAGTTTGAGGTCGGAGGGCATTATGTTGTTTAGGGGGTTTAAAAGCCCGTGCAAAACGTGGTAGTAGCCGCGGAATTTCCCCGTGCGCTCAACTGTGAGCACGTCTTCCGGGGATTCAACAACGCAAAGCAGGGATTTGTTTCTTGTATCATCGGCGCATATCATGCAGATTTTATCGTCGCTTACGTTAAAACAGCGCGAGCAAAGCACCAGCGCCTTTATATCCGAGACCGAAAGCGCCAGCGTGTCTACTGTAAGCGCGTCTTTTTTCATTATGTGAACAGCTATCCTCTCGGCCATTTTCGGCCCGACTCCCGGCAGTTTTGAAACCTCGTTTATCAGCCTCTGCAGCCTGAAAGGATATGAATACATCTTTTTATCAGAACATTCCCGGCAGGTTGAGCCCCAGGCCGCCTGCTATTTTTTTTGACTCTTCGTCGGCCGTCTCCTGCGCCTTGCTCAAAGCTTCGTTTACTGCGGCAGTCACCAGGTCCTGCAGCATGTCAACGTCCCCGGATTCAACAAGCCCTTTGTCTATTTTAACGGACATAACCTGCTTTAAACCGTTTGCCGTAACAGTCACGGCTCCGCCGCCTGCCGAGGCTTCAACTGTCCTGTCTTTTAAACCCTCCTGCATCTTTGCTAGCTCTTCCTGCATCTTCTGCGCTTTTCTGAAAATATCATTCATGTTTCCGCCCGGGCCTCTCATATAAAGCCTCCTTTGGTTATTTTGCTTTTTTTGACTTAATGTCCTTTATCTCAAAAAACTTTGAAAGCTCCTTCACTACCGGCATATTGCGCAGCTCCTCTTCCTGTGTGTCTCTCTTTACCGTGTTATGGAGCTTGTACTCTTCTTTTGAATACACAAAAACAAACACATCCCTTTTAAACTCCTCGCTTAACAGTTTTTTAAGCAGCATGACGTTTGTTTTCAGCGTGTCTGTCAAAAATGGGTTTGACCCTATTATCGCGAGGTTGGGCTCATCATAAGAAATAACCCCCGCGGACTCAAGCGCCGCCTCTATGTCCGCATACTCTGCAGCGGCCTTTGCCCTCTCTATGACATTGTCCCACCTGTTTTCAATTATCTGTTTTGTGAGGACCTTTATCTCCTCTTCTTCCTCTATTGATTCAATCATGATTCCCGGATGCTTTGGCTCTTCCTCTTCCGTCTGAATTTCTTCAGGGGGCGGCTCATTTTTTTCCGCAGCCGCGGCCTCCTCCTTTCGGGGGGCGGCCGGCTTTACTTTTACCCCGCCTCTTTCATCGGAAGCGGTGTTTAAGGTCACGTTCATCATAAAAGCTTCCACCGCTATGTTCGGCGCGTGCGTCCTCGGCAGCAGCATCTCGGTATCCATCGCGCTTTTCAGAATCCACAGCAGCTCTTTTTTGTCAGCTGCCTGCGCGAGCGACAGTAAAAAATCAGCCTCTTCCTTTGACGAACCCGCAGAAGGCGCGCCGCCCGTTGATTTTATGACAAGAGTGTCGCGCAACATCATGATCAGGCCGTTCATAAAAAAACGCAGGTCATAGCCCGCTTCAAAAATATCCTCTGTGATTTTCAGCCCCTCTTTGACATCTTTGTTTATCACCGCCGCTGCCGCGCGCTGTATTATGGAGGCGTCAATGGTCCCGAGCATTTCATTTACAAGCGCTGATGTTATTTTTTTTCCGCCGGCGTAAGTGTAGGCCTGGTCAAAGAGCCTCTGTGCGTCCCTCAACGCTCCGTCGGAGGCGCGCGCAACAGCGAAAAAAGCCTCTTCATCAGCATTTATCCTTTCGTTTGCGGCGATTTTTTTCAGGTTCTCAACCGTTAAGTTTACCGGCATCCTGCGGAACCTGAAATGCTGGCAGCGTGAGAGTATGGTCTGGGGTATTTTCTGAGGGTCGGTGGTTGCAAATATGAATATGACATGTTTGGGCGGCTCTTCCAGGGTTTTTAACAGGGCGTTAAAAGCCGCGGTGGAGAGCATGTGCACTTCGTCTATTATGTATATCTTGTAACGGCCGCGGGCCGCCGCGAGGTTTACCCTCTCGCGCAGTTCGCGCACCTGCTCCACTCCGTTGTTTGACGCTCCGTCTATCTCGGTGACATCCAGAGAGCCCCCCTCTGTAATTTCCTTGCAGGAGGCGCATTCATTGCAGGGGTTAAAATCGCTGTTTTTTTCGCAGTTTAAGGCCTTTGCAAGCACCCTCGCCGTGGTGGTTTTGCCGACGCCGCGCGGCCCGGACAAAAGATAGGCATGCATAATTCGTTTGAGTTCAAGGGCGCGCCTTAAGGGGGCGGTCACCTGCTCTTGCCCTATTATGTCGTCAAAAAGCTGGGGCCGCCATTTTCTTGTAAATACCAGATATTTGTTTTCTTCCATTTATCACACACCTCCGCAAAAAAGCAGTTTTAATAGGCCGGGCTTGCGGCAACACCTCAATACATCCCCTACCGCTGCTTCCTTCCGGACCTGACGGGGTTTAGGGCGCACGGAGCGCGCCGGGCCCGGCTTTATCAAGCCTTTTTCGCGGCCCTTATATAAAAGAAAGCTGTTATAATCAGCAGGAAATAAAGAGCTGAAACCGCCAAAGCAGGCGTCAGTATAGCATTAAAGTCCGGAAAAAACCACATAAAACCCGGCGCCTTTGCATCAAGCACCGTAAAGATTTTATTGCGGGAGGAGGCGTAGCGCAGTATAGGCAGTGCGGCCAGCAGCCAGCCTGTAAACACAGAGAGCCCGGCTGCCGCCAGGAACAATTTTTTCTTTTCAAGGTTGTGCGAATTAATAAACATCAGCCCGAAAAACGCGAATACTGTCACAGAGGGTATCAGCTGGCGCGCCGGCGTCATAGAGCCCGTCCAGTCGTTCCAGAAGAGATAAACACAGGCGTATGCGCACGCAAAGATTACCCCGTAAATTTTTTCAGCCTCTTTCTTTAAAACAGCCTCCGCCATACCCCACAGTGCCGCCGCGTAAACAGGCGCGTAAACAAGCAGCCCGTAATTCCTGTCAAACTGCACTGCGAAAAATGCTTTGAGCATGTAGGCCGCGTCAAAAATAAAATAAAAGTCCTGTTTTGTGTAAAGCCCTGCGGCTTTTGTGCCGAAAACGGAAAAATAAAACCACGCGAACAGGGCAAACGAAACCGCGGCAGCGGCAAAGCCTTTTAAATCCTCCGGCAAAAGTTTCTCTTTTGTTCTTAACTTAACTGCGGTGTAAATGAGCGCGCCTGCTGCTGACAGGACGGCAAATTTCAGATGGAACCACGGCAGCAGTGCCAGGCAGATAAACAGTACAAAAGGGTTTCTTTTGCGCTCAGCACCCGTAAAAAATCCGAAACAGTAAAGCGCAAGAAGCGCTGCCGGGATTTCAGTCAGTATGAGGGAGGAATTTACAAACAGGGGCGCTGACATAAAAAACACCCCGGTGCCCGCATAGCTCAACCGCGTATTGTTTGTAAGGGCGCAGGCGTACCTGAAAAACAGCGCGCCTAAAAGAGCGGAGAGAACGCTTATTACGAGCGCCGCGCCAAACCTGCCTGCAGAAAGATAAAAGGGCATTACAAGGAAAGAAACAGCGGGCGGATGCCTGGTATAAACGCCCCCTGACGCGCCCGGCGCGTTGTGCACCCTAAACGAGGAGTCAAGCTCTCCGGGGTATACTTTTGAATACGAAGAGGGTTCTTTGTAAAGAGGCTCGAGATTCAAGCCATGCCCTTTTTTAACAGCTTCAATATTCATCATGTAATAAGGCTCATCGCCTGTCGGAGGGTAAGAAAAAACCGTATAAAGCCCGGTGCCTGCATAGAGTATGAAAAGCTGTATGAATACTATTTTTTGGAGCCCGCCTGATGAGAGCGCGCTGTTTTTTAATATTTTAGAGGCCGCGTAGAGCGTGAAAACGGCAAGCTGGGCGGTGAAGATAACTCCGAAGAGCACAAGAAACGCATAACCCGCAGGGCCGATATCTGTGTATCCTGATATTGGTTTGAGCACATTGCCGAGGAGAAGCAGTTCTACTGAAGATATTTTTTTTTCAAACACTGCAAGAACAGGGTATAAAAAAGAAACCACAACGGGCAGGGACACCGCCCTGCCTGTGCCGGCGTATGCCTCGCTTCTTTCAATGCCTGCGGCTGCCGATACAAAAGCCGAGGCTGTAACGTGAAGCGCCGATGCGGCAATGCTGAAAATCACTATGTACAAAAAGGGTTCAAGAAAAGAGCCCTGTGCCCTTGTAAGAGCCGGAAAAAAACCGCCCGACAGGGCTGTAAAAAAAATAAACCCGCTTATCCCTCCTGAGAGTGAAACGAGCGCTGTGTATGCGGCGTTTTTATTCATTTTATATATTATTGTTTCTTTGCGGAGTAGTAGCTTGCGGGCCTTCTTCCGAGGACATATACTTTCACATTTTTCTTCCTGCCGTAGTGCAGGGCTTCTTTCGTGGTGTTATAACAGAGGTCTATTCTCTTTCCCTTTATGTCGCCGCCTATGTCGCCTGCCCACGCAAATCCGTACCCTTCAATGTACAAAAGCGAGCGGAGCGATATTACTTTCGGGTCAACAGCGGCTATGCCGTGGCGCGTCCTCCAGCCAAGCGAGGTGATTCCCGCCCATTCAAGGCCGTTTGACTCGGGCGACGGGTCGTAGGCTGTCGCCTCAAGCTTGTGTTCGTAGTGGACATATGTTTCTTTGGGTACTGTTATAGGGTGCTTTGCCTTGCCAGCGCCTGTTATCAAAACAGCATCCTGGGGTTTTTTTATCACTCCGGACTCGTATGTTTCCTTTTCGCTTAAAACAAACCCTAAAAACTTCCGGCTCTTTATAACGCTGCGCGAATACCCCTCTTTGCCTTCTTTGATCCATACGTTCCAGCCTTGCTCGATAAAATCACATTTTTTTTCATCACCTTTATATGGTATTATTTTTTTCTCTACTCTTGCCTCTTCGCTGAATCCGAACCAGGCAAAAGCAAATACCGCCCAGGCAAGGCATGCGGCAACAGCCGCCGTCCGTATTAAAATTTTTTTCATCTCTCAAGCATCCTTCTGGTTTTCACCGAATAAATATTATGAACGCCCGCCTTTCCCTTGATTTCGCAGGGCGCGAGCACTTCAACTTCAAGCTTTTCCATAAGCAGTGAATATATGTCGTCGCTTATTATTATTTCGCCGTTTTTTGCCGTTGAGCACAGCCTGCTGGCAAAATTTACCTTGTCGCCTATAACTGTATGCTCCATTCTCTCGGAGGAGCCTATATTTCCGGATATTACGACGCCCCGTGCAAGCCCGATGCCGAGCCCCACGGTCATCGCGGGGTCTATCTTTTCCTTCCAGACGTACAACATCCTTTCAAATTTGTCCCTTATTTCCAGCGATGCCATAACAGCCTTGTCGCAATCCAGGTACTCAGCATACTTTGGAGGCTCTTCAAAAACTGCCATGACTGCGTCGCCTATATATTTATTCACCCTTCCTTTGTATTTGTCAATAATTTTCGTTGAAACGGAAAGATATTCATTCAGCACTTCCACCACTTTATCCGGTTCGTGCGTTTCGGTAAAAGAAGTAAACCCCCTGAGGTCGGAAAAGAATATGGTGGCGGTCCTCTTTTTACCCCCTATATAAACTTCGTGTATCCCCCTTTGTTCCATCTCACGCTTTACTATCGGGTCAAGATACATTTCAACTGTTTTTTCAAATTTGTCCTTGTCCTTTTTGAAGCACAAAAGCATATCCGCGAGGGAATTAATGACAGAGGTCATATCGGAATAAACGCCTTTAAAGGCAAACCTTGCTTTTGGCTTAAATGAAAGCGGCAAAAGCCTTTTTACCGACATGTAGTTTATCAGGTACTTATAAGTCATTGCAGCGAAATCAGAGACAGCTATGAAGCTGATTAGATATATCACGCACGAAACTGCAAGCGCCATAATTCCAAACTGTATTATCCCGTGGTATCTGCTGTATTCACTAAAATTATCTTTAAGATAGGGCATTATGATTTCTGCAGCCGGCTGATAAAAACCTGCAACAGCGGCTCCAAGGGCCATGCTCGTCACTGCAAGAAGGCCTGTGTTGGGTTTAATTTTCTCCTTCATCGGAGCGCCTCCGTCTTTTTAAGCCTTAAACAGCGCGTTTATTTTAGCGTAACTCACATGCTTTAAATCAGGGATTATCAGGTCTGCATTTTTCAGCGGGTTGTCTTTGTCCCTTTTCACGCCTATGCTTTTCATTCCCGCGCTTACGGCTGCGTCTATTCCCTTTTGCGCATCTTCAAACACCACGCACTCTTCCGGTTTTACCTTTAACTTTTTCGCGGCTTTAAGGAATAAATCCGGGTAAGGCTTCCCTCTTTTTACATAAGCCCCGCGAGCGTCTGTATCAAACAGCTCAAAATACCCGAGTCTTTTAAGTATGGGTGCGGCATTTTTGCTCGATGACGCCATCGCTGTTTTAATCCCCCGCTTTTTCAAGTCTTTTATCAGTTTTACCGTACTCATAAATACCGGGATATCAGTTTCGTTTAAAAACTTCATGAAAAATTTCTGCTTTCTCTCGGCCTCTTTTTTTATCATTTCGTCGGACAGGTGAGGGACTATCTTTTTAAGCCCTTTCTCCCTGGGCATTGCGTCTATTTTTGTCTTAAAATCCCGGAAGGTAAAATCAATGCCGTAATCCTTAAACAGCTCTTTCCATGAGAGATGGTGGACGTGCGCGGTGTCTATTATGACCCCGTCAATGTCAAAAATAGCGGCTTTAAATTTCATGTTATGAACAAAGCTCCTTCATTTTTTCCTCGTCGGGTATTTTAATCTTTTTTCCCTCAAATTTTATGAACTTCTCCTCTTCAAGCTGTTTCAAAGTCCTCGTGGTGGTCTCTCGGGTTAAGCCCGCAAGCTCTGCTATGTCCTGATGGGTAAATTTCACGCTGTCCATCGCCTCTTTGAAATCCATAATGACACAGGCAACACGGGCCTTTGCCCCGCCAAGCGCCAGATTTTTTATGTCCCTGTCAGCTCGCGCGAGCCTCTCGGAGAGCGTCCTTATTATCTGAAGCGAAATAGAGGGCTCTTTTACTATCGCCTCTTCAAAAAATTCTTTCGCAATTGAAACCGTCTCGGCGGCTGTCAGCGCCTCCACAGTTGCCGAGCGCGCCTCTTTTGTGAGTATCGCCATCTCGCCGAAGCTTTCGCGCTCTTTCAATATGGCCAGCGTCTTGGAGCGGCCTTCTTTCGTATGCTTCATAATTTTGACAGAGCCTTTGGATATTATATGTAGGCTGATTCCGGCCTCTCCTTCGCTGAATATCACCGCTCCCCTGCGGTAACGGTTATATACCGCCCCTTCGGAAAGCACCGCGAGGCCTTTTTTTGAAACGCCTGAAAACAGCCTTGATGCCTTCAGCGCTTCAGTCAGGTTCTTATCAGCCATGATTCATCCCGCCTATATGTCAAGATTTTTTACCTCCAGCGCGTGCTCCTCTATGAAGCGCCTGCGCGGCTCCACTTCGTCTCCCATCAGCACCGTGAATATCTCGTCAGCCTTTACCGCGTCGTCAAGCGTAATCTGAAGCAGGGTCCTCGTCTCCGGGTTCATCGTGGTATCCCACAGCTGATCCGGGTTCATTTCTCCCAACCCTTTATAGCGCTGCATTCCGAGCCCTTTTTTACCGCGCTCTTTTATGAAATCAGCAAGCTCTTTGACGGTAAATATCAGCGTTTCCTCCTCGCCGTCTAAAGCCTTAAACATAGGCGTCATGTCCTTTTTGTCCTTCTCCCTGCCGTTTTCAATTGAATCATACTCTTCTTCAAAAAGTTCGGCTGCATTGAGCCCCTTTGCTTCGAGTTTCTTTGATATGTGCTCTATGAGTTTTAGCTCCGCAATCTCGGTCAGGTCTGTCAGCCTGATTTCCTTTTTCGCGGTTTTCGAGGCTTCCTGCATCTCTTCAAAAGAACTTTTCGCCGTCACCTTTGGCGCGTATTTTTTCAGCGCCTCGGCAAGCTCTTTCTCAGAGTAAAAGAACTCAGCCTCTCCGTTAACCGAAATTTCATAAGAAGGCATATTCCCCTTTTTACCTTTTTCGTTTAAGTAGCCGGATATCGAAACACCCGCCCTCTTGATCTTCGGCATCATATGCTCGATTTCAATGATGTCGCTTAACACTTCCCGGATGTTTGACTCGCTTATTTCCTTTTTTGCCGGGCCTTTTTTGCCTGCCTGAAAAAGTTTTAACCCCTTTATCCCTTCCTCGTTTAAATACAGGGTCATCTCTTTTTCGTTTTTCAGATAGCGCTCTGCTTTTCCTTTTTTTACCTTGTAAAGCGGCGGCTGTGCTATATAGACATATCCCGCTTCCAGCAGCGGCTTTGCCTGTCTGAAAAGGAATGTAAGCAGCAGCGTTCTGATGTGCGCGCCGTCAACATCGGCATCGGTCATCAGTATAAGCTTGTGATACCTCGCTCTTGTGATGTCAAAATTATCCGCGCCCACCCCCGCGCCTATGGCGGTTATCATGGTCTTTATTTCCTCATTATTTAATACTTTGTCTATCCTGGCCTTTTCCACGTTTAAAATTTTTCCCTTTAGCGGCAGTATTGCCTGGTGCCGCCTGTCGCGGGCCTGTTTTGCGGAGCCTCCTGCGGAATCCCCCTCAACCAGATACAGTTCGCACAGCTCCGGATCCCTCTCCTGACAGTCCGCCAGTTTTCCCGGCAGCCCTCCGGAATCAAGCGCGCTTTTTCTTCTCGCGAGGTCTCGCGCGCGTTTGGCGGCTTCTCTTGCCTCCGCCGCCCCTACTGCTTTGTTTATTATCCTCTTTGCCTCTGTAGGCTGCTCTTCAAAATATGAAATAAGCTTTTCATAAACCAGTGAATTAACCACGCCTTCAACCTCGGAATTTCCGAGCTTTGCCTTTGTCTGCCCCTCAAACTGCGGGTCAGGCACCTTTACACTCACTACAGCGGAGAGCCCCTCGCGCACATCGTCCCCGTTTAGAGTAAATTCGTCTTTCTTGAACAGTTTGTTCTTTTTGGCGAAGTTGTTAAAAGCCCTGGTGAGCGCGGTTTTAAAACCGGAAAGGTGGGTGCCCCCCTCTATGGTACGGATGTTGTTTACAAAGCATAAAATATTGTCGGAGAAACTGTCGTTGTACTGTATGCAGACATCCGCGACTATTTTATCCTTTTCACCCTCTATTATTATAGGCTTGCACAGGGTGTTTTTGTTCTTATTCATGGTTTTTACAAACTCGGTTATACCGCCGTTGTACTGGTAAATTTCTTCTTTTTCTTCTTTTCCCCTCTCGTCGCGCAGTTTTATCTTTATTCCTTTGTTTAGGAAAGCAAGCTCCTTTAACCTGCCTGCGAGTATGTCAAAATTGTATTCGGTGGTTTCAAATATCTTGCTGTCCGGCTTGAACATTATCTTGGTCCCGGTCTTTTTTGCCTCGCCTATGGCTTTTACATCTTTTTCCGGCACGCCCCTGGCGTAGCGCTGAAACCAGGTCTTACCGTCGCGTTTTACTTCCGCTTCCATCCATTCTGACAGGGCATTTACAACCGATACGCCGACGCCGTGCAGTCCCCCTGATACCTTGTATGTGTCGTGGTCAAACTTTCCGCCCGCGTGCAGAACCGTAAGAACGACTTCAAGAGCCGACTTTTTCTGCTGCTTGTGCAGTTCAACCGGAATACCGCGGCCGTTATCGGTTACGGTTATTGAATTGTCAATGTGTATGGCAACCCCTATATCGGTGCAGTAGCCTGCCATTGCCTCGTCTATCGAGTTGTCCACAACTTCATAAACCAGGTGGTGCAGCCCGGCTGACGAGGTGCTGCCAATGTACATAGCGGGCCTTTTTCTTACCGCCTCAAGCCCCTCAAGTACGGTAATTTTATCAGCGCCGTAATCACTGCTTTTTGGCGCCCGGCTCTCTGCGGCTTCCTCAGGTTTAAGCTTCTCCTGTTTTTCCTTTGCCGCGCTTTTTTGTTCTTTTGCGCCCTTTTTCTCTTTTTTTGCCATTTATTTTTCCTCCCCGCCTGCCGCCCTTTTTATGAGCCTGCCCGGCGATATTTTTGAATGGTACATAACTGTTTTTTTATCCTTAATCACAATAACCTCGGCTGCGCTGTTCTGCAAAGCATTCCTGACCGTGCTGTTTTTATGCAGTTCCTCCAGCATTCTTCCCTTTACCGCCCCTTTTTTGAAAATCCCTATCACCCCGGAAAGGCTTAAAACTATGTTTTCACCTATGTGAAGGGTTTTATTCACTGTTTTATCCTTAATACTATTTCTTTAACGGGAAAGTTCAGCCCCGCTTTTTTCACCCTTGCCAGTATCTTTGCCTTTGCGTATGTCATGTCGCTCATAACAGCGCTGTCAGGCACGGTAACTATCAGCCTCCCCTTTTCAATCATAAGCGGCTTAACCGAGGAGGGGGCCTCAGGAGCAAATTCCTCCCAGCGCTCCTCTATGGCGCGCCAGTCCTGCCTTCCGCCCAGGCCGGAATCCTTTATAAAAACTTTCAGCATATCCTTTATGTGCTTCATTGCTTTTTCACTTGTTTAAAAACAATGGTGAATCAAAATATAACATAGTCCCGAAAGAAGCGCAGCCGCTGTTTATCCCGCCATGCTTTGCCGTTACTACTGCGTATGTTACATCAAGCTTAAGAGATATATTTCTCAGCGGAAATACCTCCAGCCCGACGCCCGCGGTAAAAGCGTAGTTTACCTCAAGGTGTTTCTTTGAGTAAGTGCCGTTAAAAAGCGGCTGCTCCGAAGAATAATCCTCGGTTATCAGAGCTATACCGTTGCCCATTTTCACATAAGGCACCAGCCAGACATTTTTTTGCCACCCCGGATAGAAGTAGAGGTTTGCTGTTATAAGTGATGTTGACAGCGAATAATCGTAGTCTTCCTTTTTTTCAGTAAGGCTGAAAAACTGCTTCGCTTCAATACCCCACAAAAAAACCCCTGTAATGTTTGCGGTGAACTCCGCGGCGCCTCCCAGGCTTAAATTGGTTTCAGACACAACCCTCTCGGGGGTAAAAGGCATTTGGGCTGTAAAACTTCCCCCAAAAGCCACCCTCTCAGGGTCCTCATCCGGCCTCTTAAGCGTGAGGTACTGTTTGACAAGCGCCATAAAACCTGCAGGCGGCTGAAAGAGCTTAAAGGGCTGTTTTGCAAGAGGCATAAACACCGCACGCCCTACTTTGTTATTATTTTTCCTGTCAAATATCAGCCTTGCCGCCATTTTTTCATCCGCGGTGCCCCAGTAGTTTTCCTTGCAGTCTACATCAGAGGGCGAATAATTCGTAAGGTTCACCTGGTTTTGCACGAAATTATTATTCTTAAACACCGCCCGGGCGCCGGGAATATTATTTATATAAAGCGCGAACCTGTTTTTGTTAAAAGTATTGTTCGTCACCGACATCTGCATGTTTCTGCCGTCCGCATGTATGCCGTAGGTATTGTTAAAAAAATAATTATCTTTCACCAGGGTAACCGATAAATGCTGAAGCTGTATGCCTGTTGAATTCAAAATATAGTTGTTTGTTATCGTAACGTTCGTGCCTTCCGATATTATGCCGCCTCTTATCATAATACTGTGCTCTATCGTGTTTCTGTAGGGGCTTTGAAATTTTATTCCTTCATAAAAACTCGTGCCGTCATCGGGTATGAACCTGACCGGGTTTTGCGGCGAGCCTTTTGAGTAAAGCACTCCCTTTACCGTAATCTGCGCGCCTTCCTTAAATCTTACCGTCGTGCCGGGGTGCAGGGTTATAAACCCTGTTTTTTCTATTACCACTTCGCCGCTTATGATATACGGCGAATTTTTTGGAATCCAGTTCTGCTGCCTGTCGATTACTTTGTCAACCGCTGTCTCCGCGTAAGCGCTTAAGGATAAAAGCAGCATCACGGAGGCTGCAAGGTGTCTTTTTATCATACTGCCACCTCTTTTCACAGCCCTCCCTTATCGTCTTCCAGGTCAGGAAGCGGCGGTAATACTTCAGGCGCTTTTGGCGCGGGCTTTTCAGCCGGCGCCGGTTTTTCATTCAACAGCGAAGGGGGAACAGCTGTGTCTTTTCCCGGCAGTTCCGCTTTTTTCTCGCTGAAAGGCACATCAAGCGATATAAGCTCCGATACCGTAGGCAGCGATTCTTTCAAAGGTGCCGCTGCGGGCCTGGGTGCTTCAAAAGCCGCATCATTTCTTTGTATTTTAAAAGGCTGCGGCGCCGCGGGCGGTTCCTGAGAAGCGGTTTTTGGTACAGCAGGCGCCGAAACTGACGGAGCATCAGGCGGCATAGTTCCAGCCGGAGCCGAAGGGGCCGGTGAAACAGGTTTAATCGAAGGCATTCCGCCTCCGGCAAGAGGCGTTCCGGATTTTTCCCTCGGCAGTGATAAGACAAAAGTTTTTCCTTTTCCTATCTCTGATTCTATTGTTATGTCCCCCCCCATATTGTTAAGCAGGGCACGCAGTATGGGAAATCTTAAACCGGTATTTATAAACTCCGGGCCGCTTTGCGATTCCGGCCCGTGGAAATGGGTGAAAAGCAGTGCCGCTTTTGACTGGGGCATTGACATTCCATAATCCGTCATCCTTATATGCACATCTTTTTCAGTCTGCCTGGTCTCCACAATCACCTGCCCGCCGCGCGGTGATACTTTGATAGCCTGGTTCATCAGCTGCGAAATCACGTTTGTAAGCCTTGATGAATCCCCGAGAGCCGGCGAAATTGCGGGGGGAAAATTGGAGCGTATTTCAACCTTTTTAATATCAGCCTGCGGCTGCATTGAAAAAACTATGTCCTGGACTATATGGTTTACATCCACAGGCTGCTTGTTCAGTTTTATGTCGCTTTTTTCAAGCCTGGACAACTCTGTTAAATCGTTAATTATTCTTTCAAGCCTGGCGGATTTGTTTATGACCACTCCGAGGAACTGCTGCTGGGCGTCTGTTATTTTACCCTCTCCCCCCAATACGGATGATATATATGTTTTGATAACCGAAAGCACGCCCTTTAACTCTGTGTTCATCATGAGCACCGCATCGGTGCGCATTGAATCGTTTCCGCCGGAAGCTTTTACTTCGGAGGCTTTTTTAACTTCCTCTTTAAGCTTCGCAGCTTCCTTTTCAATGACCGATATTTTCTGGTTCATCAGCTCTTTTTCCATTGCGATTTTTTTCTGAGCTTCGGCTTTTGCGTTCTCAGTTTCAGACTTTGCCTTTAACATCGCTTCCTCAGAGGCTGCCTTTGCGCTTTCATTGATCTTGACTGCGTCGCGCAGTTCTGATATTTCGGCGTCATAGCGTGAGGCTTCCTTTGAAAGCTCCTCTTCGAGTTCTTTTGACATCTGGGAAAGTTTCTGTGCGTTTGACTCGGCGGCTTTTATCCTTCCTTTTAATATGATGAGCGCGTCCGATATTTTCCTGTAAACTCCGGTTTTGGCCTTAGGGAGAAAAGCTTCAAAACCCTCCTCATCCATTCTGGTCAGGGCCCTGGTTATTTTACGCAGAGGCGCATATGGTTCGGAAGTAAAGGCAAACAGCAAAATCAGGCACAGCACGAAAGCCGCGGCTATGATCGCGTATACGGGAAGGACAAGCCTGTTATCAAGAAATATAGTTTCGTACTTGTCTGTCTTTTTTTGCATGAATTTATAATCCGTATACGGGGTAAAAACCGCGGCAACAAGGTCAAAACCCGGTATCTTTTTATAACCGAGAAGCCCTTTGAAATTATTGTATGAAGCCTCTTTTATAACCTGCTCCGCGGCCGCGTCGGAGGCAATGGGCCTTAAGTCCGGGTTGAGCAGTATGTTTTCACTGTTTTCTTTTGAACTGTCTGTATTGAGAGCCATCCTGCCTGTGGTTTCAACTATGAAATTGTACCCGTGAGCGGAGAGCTTTCCCTTCCTCACGGCATCGGCTTCCTGCGCTATGCTCTCTTTGACGTACAGCATGGCTACGTTTCTGTTTTTTGAATCATTGACCGGTATAAAATATTCCGCTGTCCCGGCGCCGAAATCAACGCTTCCCGCCGTGCGTCCGGAGCGGGCCTGAAGGAATTTTGTGCTCCTCCTGAAATCCTCACTGTTTAAAGACTGAGTATTCGTGGCCATCATAGAGCCGTTTTGATACAACAGTGCCGTCTGGGAGGGGAACCTGCGCGACTCTTTCCTGAACTCGTTTATTATGGCCCGTTTTCCGGCATCGGAAGAATAGCTGTTGTCCCTGATTATTCTGTTGTCTGTAATAACGGCGTAACGTTTTGAAGCTTCAGCGTCTGAAAAACGGCTTATTGAAGAGGTTGTTTCATCAAGTTTTTTTGCTATCTGGGCTTTTATGACATCGGTTTCTTTCTGATTCTCCGCCCACATTATCTTTGCCTGCATCGCGTTTAGCTGGGCTATTCGCACCGTGTCAAAATAATAAAAAAGCCCTGCGGGTACAGCCGCCATGAGCAAGGCTATTATGACTATCTTTGCCGTAAAAATTCCTTTGTTCATTTACTGCCTCCTGCCCTTAATGTCATTTGCCCTCCGGCTCTTCCTCTTCCTGCTCCGCTATTCTTGCGACGGCGGATACAGTTTCGGTGTCTTTCATCTTAATCAGCCTTACCCCCTGGGTATTCCTGCCTATCGTTTTTATGTCTTTTACTTTTGTCCTTATAAGAGTTCCTTTTGTCGTAATAATCATCAGTTCATTGGTGTCATCCACAAGTTTTATATCAACCACTGTTTTTGTCTTGTCGGTAACCTTTACGTTTATCAGGCCCTTGCCGCCGCGCGACTGCTGCCTGTACTCGTCCACTTTTGTCCTCTTGCCAAAGCCGGCTTCGGTCACGGTAAGCAGCGTCAGGCCTTTTGCCTTGCCGGGGAAAACCGTCATACTCACTACAAAATCTTTTTTATCAAGGGTAATTCCCTTGACCCCCATTCCGGTTCTTCCTATTTCCCTGAAATCCTTAACTTTCGGGCGTATTGCCATTCCTTCCTTTGTGGCTATGAAAAGCTCATCATCTGCATCCGCTATTTTTGTTTCTATGAGGCTGTCGTCGTCATTTAACCCTATCGCGATTATGCCGCCGGAGCGCGGGTTGCCGAAGAGGGAAAGGTTTGTCCTCTTAATAAGCCCGTTTTGGGTCGCCATTATCAGGAATTTTTTGTCGGAAAATTCCTTGACCGAAACATAAGAGGCAATTTTTTCACCTTCCTCAAGCTTTATTAAATTCACTATTGCCTTGCCCCTGCCCTGGCGCGAAGCCTCGGGTATCTCGTAAACTTTCAGCCAGTGACAGCGCCCTTTATTGGTAAAGAACATCAGGTAGTCATGGGTGTTTGAAATGAAAAGATCCTCGACAAAATCCTCTTCTTTTGTATCCATAGCCATTATGCCCCGGCCGCCGCGTTTCTGGGCCTTGTATGTCGTGACAGGCATTCTTTTTATGTAGCCGTTATGGGTTATGGTTACCACCATATCCTCTTCCTGTATCATGTCTTCAACTGTGAGTTCTTTTTCTTTTGCTATGATTTCAGACCGTCTCTCGTCTCCGAAATTTTTCTTTACATCTGTCAGTTCAGAAACCATAAGAGCCAGCATTTTCTTTTCACTTGCAAGCAGGGATTTTAACTCCGCGATTAATCCCATTAGCTGTTTGTATTCCTCTTCCAGCTTGTTTACCTCAAGAGAGGTCAGCTGCTGCAGCCTCATGTCCAGTATCGCCTGCGCCTGCATTTCCGACAATTCAAAACTCGAGATAAGGGAATTTTTTGCCTCTTCAGGGCTTTTTGAACCGCGTATTATTTTAATCACACGGTCAAGGTACTTAAGGGCAATTTTTAACCCGTCAAGAATATGCGCGCGCTTTTCCGCTTTATCAAGCTCAAATTTCGCCCTTCTTGTCATTACCTCTTTCCTGTACTCAATAAAATTTTCTATGAAATCAACAAGATTTAACACCCTCGGCCTGCCGTTAACCAGCGCAAGCATTATTATTCCGAAACTGCTCCGCAGCGTGGTGTGTTTATACAGCTGGTTTAAAACAATCTCAGGGTTCTCTCCCCGCGAGACTTCTATGACGGCCCTTATTCCGTCCTTGTCTGACTCATCCCTTATGTCGCTGATGCCTTCTATTTTTTTGTCCCTTACCAGGTTCGCTATGTTTTCCATAAGCATTGCTTTGTTTACCATGTATGGAAGCTCGTTTACAACTATCTGCTGCCTTCCTTTTTTGGTTTCCTCAATCTTTACCTTTGACTGCATTACCACAGAACCCCTGCCTGTCGTGTAGGCGTTCTTTATCCCTTCCCTTCCGACTATGTACGCGCCCGTCGGAAAATCAGGGCCCTTAATTATTTTCATCAGGTCTTCAACCTTCAATTTCTGGCCCCTGTTTTCCACCGCAAATATCACGGCGTCTATGACTTCCACGAGGTTGTGCGGCGGGATGTTTGTGGCCATGCCGACCGCGATGCCGGAAGAGCCGTTTACAAGCAGGTGGGGGAAACTGACGGGAAGAACAACCGGTTCTTTAGTGGTTTCATCATAATTCGGAACCCAGTCAACCGTGTTTTTATCTATGTCGTTGATTAATTCTTCCGTTATTTTTGCCATTCTGGCTTCTGTGTAACGCATGGCCGCCGGCGGGTCGCCGTCAACAGAACCGAAATTTCCCTGCCCCTGTACAACCGGCATTCTGAAAGAGAAGGTCTGCGCCATCCTGACCATAGTGTCGTAAATAGCGGAGTCGCCGTGAGGATGGTAGTTTCCCATGACTTCACCGACTATTTTTGCCGATTTTCTGTAGGGTTTGTTGTAGTGAAGCCCCATGGTGGACATTGTGTATATTATCCTGCGGTGAACAGGTTTTAAACCGTCCCTGATGTCAGGAAGCGCCCTTCCCACGATTACACTCATCGAGTAATCGAGATAGGAGACTTTCATCTCGTCTTCAATGGGGGACTGAATTATATGTGCAGCTGTTTTTCTGAGCTCATCCATTTTTTTAGTTCTCCGCTTTGATTTATTTTCTGATAGGCATAACTACATAAGTCAGATTTTCTTTTGCCGGGTCTTTAATTACACCGGGGTTCATGGAGCTTATAAGTTTAAGCTCAATCTCCCCGCCTTCCGTAATTTTAAGAATGTCAAGAAGGTAAACGGCATTGTAGGAAACATCTATCGGTTCGCCGTCATACTTTGCCTCTATTTCTTCAAAAGCCTCACCCTCATCCTGTGCCTGCGCATTTATTACAAGTTTGTTTTTTTCCAGTTTGAGGATAATTACCCTGGATTTTTCGCTTGATATTGTGGAGGCCCTTTTTATTGCGCTTTCCATCTCTTCTTTATTTATAAAAGCTTTCATTGTAAAATCTTTCGGTATTACCTGTGAGTAGTTGGGATAATTCTCATCTATTATTCTTGAAATAATGGTTATATTGTCTATTATAAATTCCATTGTTTTTTCATAAAAATTTACTTCCACCTCTTTTTCATCACTGTCTTCAAGAAGTTTTCCGAGTTCATTTATTGTCTTTAACGGGACTATATATTCAAATTTTGATTTAACACTGTCTTTTAATTCTGATTTATAATAAGCCAGCCTGTGGGCGTCTGTGGCGACCGCTTCAAGCATATTTCCTTCAAACTTCATAAATACCCCGTTTAAATTTCTTTTACTTGAATCTTTTAATGCGGCGTAAGAAACATTTATAATTATTTCTTTTAATGTTTTATGGGGTATTTTAATTGATTCAAGTTTTTTTCCCTCTGCGTCAAGATTTGGAAAATCCTCGGCAGGCAGCCCCGGTATCCTGTAAAGCGATTTTTTACACTGTACTTTTATATTGTCATTCTTATCCGATTCAATTTTAATTCCTTCATCAGGAAGTTCCTTAATCAGGGATATTATTTTCTTAGGGATTGTGGTTTTCCCTTTTTCCTCTATTTTTTCGATCTTACATTTGGCCGTAACGCTTATATCCATATCGGTCGCGGATATGGACAAAATTTCCCCTTCTGCAGAAAACAGAATGTTTGACAAAAGCGGTAGTGTGGCGCTGGTTGAAATAAAATTCTGGGCTACATTTAAAATTCCGATAATTTCCGATTTCCTTGTTTTAATTTTCATTATTGCCTCCTTAAAAATTGTTTTTTCCACAAATTTGCCTGTTTCAGTATTTAACATACTTATTAATATATATTGTTGTTAGTGTTGTTGTACTGTGAATAGCCGTAATAATGGCGAAAACCTTTTATAAAACGGTTTTAAAGGGGATACTTAAATCTTAATAATATGTATATTTTAATACATTTATCCCCATTTATCCACAGTAATAACAGATATTTTTTTTATCAACAACCTGTAAAGAGCGCTTTTAACACCTTATTAACACCTATTTTTTGATTCTGGAAACTATCTCATCAACAGTGGTTTTGAACTTTTCATCACTTTTAATAAGTGAATTTACCTTATTTATGGCGTGCATTACCGTGGTGTGGTCCTTGCCGCCGAAGTACTGCCCGATTTGGACCAAAGAATAATCAGTAAGATTTCTTGTAATAAACATGGCTATCTGGCGTGCTTTGGCTATGTTTTCAGGCCTTTTTTTTGAAGAGAGATCCTGTATCTTTATGTTGAAATAGTCCGCTGTTATTTTTTGTATCAGGTCTATGCCTATTTTTTTCTCGGTTTCAAACCCGGGGTTTGCGGTTTTTATGGCCTGTTTCGCGACGTCAAGGCTTATTTCGTCATCATGCTGTGAAGCCATTGCGATTGTGGTGAGCAGGGTGCTTCTTAAGAGCCTGATATTGCTGTCTATGTGTTCCGCGATGAAGGCTATCACGCTGTCTTCCACGTTTTTATTGAGTTCTTTTGCCTGTTGTTTTAAAATTGCTATTCTGGTTTCAAAATCAGGGGGCTGTATGTCCGCTATGATGCCTGCCGAGAAGCGCGATTTCAGGCGGTCTTCAAGGTTAAGCTGCTGTGGAGGCGAGTCAGAGGTTGCCACTATCTGTTTCTGCAGGGAATAAAGTTCGTTGAAGGTATGGAAAAATTCCTCCCTTGCGATTTCGCCTTTTTGGAGGTATTCAATATCGTCCACGAGAAGAAGGTCCGCGCTGCGGTATTTTTGTTTGAATTCGTCCATTTTATTGTCCCTGATTTTTTGCACCACTTCAAACAGGAACTTTTCAGCGGTGGTAACCAGTATCCTGGTGGAGGGGTTTCTTTCATATATATAATTGCCTATTGCGTGAAGCAGGTGTGTTTTACCGAGGCCGACGCCGCCGTAGATAAAAAGCGGGTTATAGGTCTGGCCGGGAGCTTCAGCGACCGCTATGCTGGTGGCGTGAGCAAAGCGGTTGTTATGGCCCACGACAAAAGAGTTAAAATTCAGCTTTGCATTAAGAAGAGGTATTGATTCAGGTTTAGATTCCAAAGGAAGCTGTATCTGCTGTTCTTTTATGGTGATTTTAGGGGCCAGGTCCCTGCGGTTTACAAGAGCCCTGTTTATTTCAATGGCAAGGGAAACCCCTTCGCCGTAAGCAGCCGTTATGGCTGACAGTATGTCTCCCGCGTATTTGTCAGTCAGGGTTTTTTTATGGAGCTGGTCGGGAACTTCAAGTATAAACCTTTTTTCAGCTTCCTGAAAAAGCCCTTTGGCTTTTTCAAGCCACATCTGCAGGCTGTTATTGTTTTCTTTTAGAACATTTAATACATCTTCTTCTTTTGACACTAAACCCTCCGGGGAAGCAGTTATTGCATATGTTATCAACATTTTGTTGATAACTGCGATGCAATTATCCACATTATAATTATCTTAAAAAACAAGCAAAAACCAGGTTTTGAACAAATTATTAACGTTTTTATTAACAGCTTAATAACATGTTATTTACTTTTCTCTTTAAGTCCGACAATATTATACCAAAAACAGCATAAAATTTCAATATTTACTTATGTAAAAATTCGTGCTAATATTAAAAAAAACTGCGGAGGTTATTTATGGATAAATTATTCAAACTGATTCTTTCCGGCGTGGTAGCCGGGTTTGTTCTCTTTCTTGTTGCGTCCATATCCTATAACATAAACGGCTCCATATCTGACCCGTCAATAAGCAAGCTTTTCAGGGAAACAATATCAATGAAGTGGTTCTATAAACTGCTGCTGATTAACATTGGTTCCGGCTTTTTTATGGCATTTTTATATGTCCTTGCATATACGGGACTGCCCGGCAACGGGATTTTCAAAGGAGTCTCCTGCGGCTTTGTGATGTGGATAATAATGATCCACCAGCCCCTGATAATACAGTTAGTCGGAGGCCAGCTTACACAGGCACTGCTGGTTACCTGGATAGCCCAGGGCTTTGTGAGCTACGTGGCGGCGGGCATAGCCATTTCTTTGATATATAAAAATTAGGTTAAAAAGACAAAAAGGTTTTAGTTACGCTAATCTTCCCATTCTACGCATATTTTAAGCGTATTTTCGCCTGCTTTCAGCTCTTCCACCCGTATTCGCTTGCCGCTGGTCTTAGATATTATGGCTTCCAGCCATGACTTAAATTTTCCCCTAAGCACCAATGAACCGAACATTCCGTTTATTTCCACAAGGGCAGCTGAATTGTGTTTTTGTTCTGTATTGGCGGTAAAGCCGCTGTAACAGGTATTAATAATGGCCTGTATGTGTGAGACTACGACCTTTGCCGACAGGTTTTTAAAAATCCTGAATGAAGAGTCATAAGCATCTTCGGCAAGCCCCGCGGCTGTTTCTTTGATAAGAGAGAGGTCATTGTATCCGAAAAATGAATCAGCTTTTGTGTGAAACTCTATAAGCGATTCAACCGGATACCATTCCACAGGTGAATAGTTTTCAAAAGTTTTAAAAGAGGGGTTTTCAGAGATGAAAGATGAGTACTTTGAAAAGCCGAATTTTCTTTTAAGAAAGGAAGCTGTTGAAATCAAAGCAATTCCCTTTACTTTCAATAGTGCCTCCTGCAAGCCATATTATTTAATATGACTTGTATAACATGCAGGAGATATTTTGTCAACTATTAAAAATATTTACCTTATTTTTCCAGTGCTTCTTTCAATTCTTTGATTGCGCAAAGCTCACCGCACATTGTACATACGTCGTCCAACTCAGGCTTTGAATTTTCACGCATCTTACGGGCTTTATCCGGGTTTATTGAAAGTTTTATCTGGCTCTCCCAGTCGAGGTTCTTTCTCGCTTTTGCCATCATATTGTCGAGTTCTATGGCCCCGGGAAAACCACGCGCAATGTCGCCGGCGTGGGCCGCTATCCTGGTCACTATAACGCCCTCTTTAACATCTTCAACGTCCGGCAGCTTGAGATGCTCCGCAGGTGTTACGTAGCACAAAAAGTCAGCGCCGTTTGAAGCCGCAATAGCGCCCCCTATTGCCGCCGTTATGTGGTCATAGCCGGGCGCGATGTCTGTTACAAGAGGGCCCAGCACATAAAACGGAGCATTGTTGCACAGTTTCTTCTGAAGTTTCATATTTACTGCTATGTCGGTGATCGGCACGTGGCCCGGCCCCTCTATCATAACCTGCACGTTTTTGTCGTATGCCCTTTTCGCAAGCTCCCCGAGAGTGATGAGCTCCTGTATCTGCGCCCTGTCGGTGGCGTCGCTTAAGCACCCCGGCCTCATACCGTCGCCAAGCGACAGCACCAGGTCATACTTTGCCGCGATTTCCAGCATCCTGTCAAAATCAGAGTAAAAGGGGTTTTCTTTTTCGTTTTTAATTATCCATACAGAGTGCATCGAGCCGCCCCGGCTTACCACATCAAGCAGCCTGCCTTGTGATTTAAAAGCTTCCACTGATTTTTTTGTTATGCCGCAGTGGACGGTTACAAAATCCGCGCCGTCTTGTGCGTGGAGTTCGACTCCCGCAAAGAGTTCGTCCGGGGTCATATCGTGCATACCACGTTTTGCCCGTTTCATCTCCACGGCAGCTTGGTATATTGGGACGGTGCCGAGAGGGATTGAACACGATGAAATAATCCGCCTTCTGATTGAGGTGATGTCGCCTCCGGTTGAGAGATCCATCACAGCGTCAGCCCCGGCGTCAACAGCGGCTTTGAGCTTGTCCATTTCGTAGTTTACGTCGCAGACGTCCTTTGAACTTCCAATGTTTGCGTTTACCTTTACCCTTGTGCCGGTTCCGACAGCGACGGGGTTTACGTTTGTGCGCGTATTATTTTTAAGTATTACAACTTCGCCTTTAGAGACCAGCGCGGCAAGGGCCGCAGGGTCCATATTTTCAATGAGTGCTGTCTTTTTTACTTCGTCTGTTATTATCCCTTTTTTTGCGGCTTCAAGCTGTGTCATATTTTTTTCCTTTCAGATGTTATCATTATTTTTTCCGCTTCGTAGCACATATAGCGCGCTTCCTTAAAAGAAGCCGCGGCCTGCGGGCTTATCAGTTTTGAGGTTTCTTCAAGCACCCTTAATGATTCCTGAGCGCGCTTGAAGTTGGCCGCAATTACGGAATGAATATTCCCGCGTTTAAACTCGCTTTTTATGTTGGTTCTTCTGCCGACGTCGGAAGCGCTGTCCCTGTTTGATATTAGAACCGAATAGTCCGGGCAGGCTGCTGCCGCCGCTTTTGAAACCAGATGCCTGATGTTTTTAAGCCGTTTTGAAAGAGGGGCGCTTTTTGCCGAGAATCTTGCTATGTCCTCGCACACGCGCAGCCCTTCTTTTGCGCGGTTTAAGTTGGCGTCGATTATGGTGTATAGCGCCGGTTTTGCGGTTTTGCTCAGTTCCATTTACGGTCTCTTACCGCAGCCGCAATGTCCCTGAAAAATTTAGAAAAGGAAAAACCCTCGTCGCGCCATTTGCCGAGTATGAACCCGAGCACTACCAGCGCTATTATGAGCAGGGTGTTTGGTATCCCGAAAAAAATTATGAAAAGCGCCAGCACAAATCCGGAAATGACCCCGGCTGTTTTGCCGATATTCACAGCCAGGAATCTTAAAAAGTCATTCATTGACGGGGGCCTTTTCTTCGGCTGATTTATAAGCTATTTTATTGACTATCACGGTGGGCTTAATTTCGGCTGTTATGCCCAGCGTGTACTGTATGTAGCGGATAATTGCTTCCTGTACTTCCTGCGTCACGTCGGCCACCGATTTGTCGGAGTAAAGCGTGACCCAGGCGGTGACGTCAAGGCCCTTTCTCCTGGCGCGTACCTTTCCTTTTATGTCTTTTACGCCGGCCACCTGGTTTTTTACCACTCTTGAAAAATCTTCAATTGCGGCAAGAGAAACCATTATGTCGCCGTGCGGTGACTGCAAAACTACCGTGCGCTCAAGCCTGAAAGTTTCCAAATTGCCTATGATGGTAAGAAGCCCGACCGCTATCAGGAAAGTGCCGAACGAAAACACGGCGAGCCTGACCGGGGTTTTAGAATTATTAAGCGCGGTTATCACATCCTGCAGGAAGTGAACCACGGCTTCGTGCACCGAGTCGTTTATTATTGAAGCGCAGAATATGCCGAACGCGAGAAAAAGAAGCGTGTTGATTATCAGAAGCACCCTGTTAAAAATTCGCATTGCAAAGCCTCCTTATACTGTTGCGTCGGGCAGTTTTGCCGGAGGGCTCCTGCGGACGCTGTTTATATTTACGTTTACTTTTTCTACGTAAAGGCTCGCCATTTTTTCTATGGAGTCCTTTACCTCTTCCTGGACTTTTGTGGCGACTATGGAAATATCCCTGCCGAATTCAACCACCAGGTTGATTTCAAGCGAAACGCTCTCGCTGTGCATATCCACTTTGATGCCCTTTATTTCGTTTTTTATACCGAGCATCTCGGCGAAACCTGTGGCGGCGCCTCCGTCCAGGTCAATAACACCGGGCACGCCTCTTGCGGCTGCGGAGGCAATTGTGGCCACAGCCTCGTCAGATATCCTTATAATCCCTGAATCTGTTTTTTCTTCAACCATATTTTCACCCTTTTGGCTGTTTTTCTTTGTCCATCTTGTCGATGAACTGAGTAGAGTAGTTGTTGGACAGGAAGTTTTCATTTTCCAGAATCTGAATATGGAGCGGTATTGTGGTCTTGATGCCTTCTATTACGAATTCGCTGAGCGCGCGCCTCATTTTGTTAATTGCGTCCAGCCTGTCAGTGCCGTGGGTTATGAGTTTCGCCACCATGGAATCGTAGTAAGGGGGTATTTTATAGCCTTTGTAAACGTGGGTATCAACCCTCACCCCGTGCCCGCCCGGGACGTTGTATTCGGTAATCAGCCCGGGAGACGGCATGAAGTTATTCGCGGGGTCTTCGGCGTTTATCCTGCACTCGATTGCATGGCCGCGCAGTTTTATGTCCTTATTCGGAATTGTAACTTTTTCGCCGGCCGCAACGCGCAGCTGTTCTTTAATCAGGTCAAAGCCGGTTACCTCTTCGGTTACAGTGTGTTCCACCTGTATCCTGGTGTTCATTTCCATAAAATAGAAGTGTCTGTGTTTGTCCATTATGAACTCTACGGTGCCGGCGCCTTCGTACTTTACCGCGCGGGCAAGTTTTACGGCCATTGAGCACATTTCATGCCTGATCTTGTCGGTCAGCATCGGCGAAGGCGATTCCTCTATGAGCTTCTGATGCCTTCTTTGAACACTGCAGTCGCGCTCTCCTAAAGCTATGTAGCTGCCGTGGTTGTCGCACATAATCTGTATTTCTACGTGGCGCGGCTCTTCTATGTATTTTTCAAGGTAAACATCGGGGTTGCCGAAAGCAGTCTGCGCTTCCTGTCTTGCCGTTTTAAAGGCATTTCTGAGGGTAAGTTCGGTATGGGCGATTCTCATTCCCCTGCCGCCGCCGCCTGCAGAGGCTTTTATCATTACCGGATAGCCGATTTTTTTTGCTATTTCAACAGCGTCGTTTTCGTCGGTTAGAACCCTGCCGCTGCCCGGTACTGTAGGCACGCCGCTTGCCTTGGCTGTCGCTATTGCCTGAGCCTTATCGCCCATGGACCTGATAGCGTGGGGAGATGGGCCTATGAACTTTATATTGCACTGTGCGCATAATTCGGCGAAATGTGCGTTTTCTGCCAAAAATCCGTAGCCCGGGTGTATGGCCTGCGAGTCTGTTATTTCAGCGGCTGATATTATAGCCTGTACATTTAAATAACTGTCCTTTGAAGGAGCGGGCCCTATGCAGATTGCGTGGTCGGCGTATCTTGTGTGAAGGGAGTTTTCATCAGCCTCGGAAAACACCGCGACTGTTTCAATCCCCATTTCCTTGCAGGCCCTTATGACTCTGAGGGCGATTTCACCCCTGTTGGCGATTAGTATTCTTTTAAACAAGGCTCTTTACCCCTTTCACGGATAAATCAGGCTTTTTCCAGGACTATTATGGCCTGGTTATATTCGACTGCCTGCGCGTTTTCGACAAGTATTTCCTTTACCTTGCCTTTGAATTCCGATTTGATTTCATTCATTATTTTCATTGCTTCAATGATACATACTGTTTTTCCGGGTTCAACCGTGTCTCCTATATTGATAAAAGGAGGGGAGTCGGGCGAGGCTGAGCGGTAAAAGGTCCCCACCATCGGCGATTTGACCGTTATCAAATTGGGATTTTCTTCCGCTGATTTCGGGGCTGAGGCAGGGGCGGCAGCTGCAGGAGCGGCAGCGGCAGAGTGCATTACAGGAGCCGGCTGATAAACAGGGGCCGCTGATGAACCGTATGCTCCGGCTTTTTTCATCTGGATTTTTAAGCTGCCTTCTTCGTAAAGAAACTCTACAAGGCTTCCCTTTTCCATGATCTTTAAAACCCGGTCAAGCGATTCGACATCTATCTTTGAGCCTTTCTTTACCGGACTTTCTTTTGATTTTGCCATTAGTCCCTCCTATTTCCTGAGAAAGATTTGTTATTTTCAATGCCCTGAGGGGCGTTTTTATTTATTTACCCTTTCAACATATTCTCCCGTGCGTGTGTCTATCCTTATGGTTTCGCCCTCTTTTATGAACATGGGGACATCCACTGTGGCGCCTGTTTCAAGCTCTACCGGTTTGGTCACGTTGCCGGCCGTGTTGCCCTTTACGTCAGGCGGGGCGGACTTTACCACGAGGTCCACCTTGTTCGGGACCTTTATGCCAATTACTTCCCCCTCATACATCAGCATGCTGATTATCGCTTCTTCTTTGAGGAATTTCACTGCGTCGCCGATTTTTTCTCTTGTAAATTCGTACTGGTCGTAGGTGGAGGTGTCCATAAAATGAAATTCTTCACCCTGGCTGTATGAAAACTGCAGTTTCTTCTCTTCCAGAAAAACCTCGTCAAACTTATCGTCGGGGCTGAAAGTTTTTTCTATCTGGGTGCCCTGTTTTATGTTTTTCATCTTGATTCTTACCAGAGGCGCGAGCCTCGGCCGTTGTATGTGGTGGTACTGGACTGTTTCATAAAGAGTCCCTTCGTGTTTGAACATTGCTCCCTGCCTCAAATCTGACGCTGAAATCATTAACAAATCCTCCTTATAAAATTACCAGGCTGTCCGGCATAGTGCCGAGTTTTATGGCGCCGCTTTTTGTAACGGCGTAGTCATCTTCTATCCTGATCCCGAATTCGCCCGGAAAGTAAAGCCCGGGCTCGACGGTTACCGTGCAGCCCGATTTTAAGCTGCTTTCTTCCCTTGCCGCAAGGTAGGGCGGCTCGTGAATATCTATTCCGAGCGAATGCCCGAGCGAGTGAGTGAAATACTTGTCATACCCGCCGGCACCGCGCATGAAATCCCTGGCTTTGGCGTCCGGAAAGCGGCATTTCTCACCGCTTTTAAGAGCTTTTACCGCTGTTTCTTTGGCTTTTCTTACTATATTGTAAATATTTTGCACTTTTTTTAAGTGAGAATGCATTATACAGAAGGCTCCCACCCTTGTCAAGTCTGAACAGTATCCCCCGTATTTAACCCCTGCGTCAATCAGAACCGGCATGCCTTTTTTGAGTTTTGTCCCTCCTGTTGCATGGTGCGGGACGGAAGAGTTGGAGCCAAAGGCAATTATAGGGGTAAATGAGAGGGCCTCTGCGCCTTTTTTTCGGGCGTAAAACTCAAATTCAAGGCTTACCTCCCTTTCGGTGATTCCGGGTTTCAGGATTGAAAAGGCGTATTTAAAAGAATCCTCCGCTATTTTGACTGATTTTTTGATAAGCTCAATCTCGTCTTTATCTTTTACGGCGCGTAAGGATGCCAAAGCCGGGCTTAGTACGGGTTTGACTCCGGAGGCTTCCTTATTAATAAGAAGATACTCGGAGAGAGGCGTGGAGGCAGAGACAAAAGCCCTTTTAATGCCTTTGAGAAACTTTGGCAGCGATGATTTCAGGCCTGATACTGTTTCAATCTGAAAAATACGGCTGATATCCGAGCGCCTTACAGCCTCTTCATAGCGTTTGTCGGTAAGAAAGTAATTTTTTGAAGGTGTGAGGAGGATCCTGCCAAAAGTGCCGCGAAAGCCCGAGAGGTAAAAAACATCGGAAGCCGGCGCTGCGTAAAAAGCATCATTTTTTAAAAGGCTATTTTTCAGCGCCGCCAGCCTCTTTGAGTGATTCATTTTTTTGTTATTACGGCGAGGTTATACTCAATTACCGGCCTGTAGAGAGGGAACTTTTCAAGCGCGTCTTCTATTTTTTCAAAGAAAGAAACAAAACCGGGAATATTCACCGGGCAGACTCGCGCTGAGAAGTGTTTTATCTCATAATTTTGTGAAGCCGCGGCAACTATCTCGGCGAACCGTTTTTGCGTAAAATGCTGGTGGTTGCCGAGCAGGGTAAGATTTACATAAAACAGGGGGTTGTAGCGGTTGGCCTCTATGACGATGACACGTTTTTTTGCCGCTCTTACCATTTCTTTCAGCGCTTTCACAGGGTCTGACGCGTGGTGAAGCATGTCTTTTTCTATGACGGTGTCAAAGGCGTTGTTTTTAAATTTAAGCTTTTCGGCGTTTGACACGATAAACGAGACTTTTTTTGACTTGAACTCCTCCCAGCGCGGGTTTTTTTCCAAATCTCCGGCCGTTACTTTTGAAAAGTATTTTGAAATGAGGGAGGCGTCTTCGCCGTCTCCGCAGCCGGCGTCAAGCGCGGTTTTGCCGGTAAAATAGGGGCGGACCTTTTCAATCACCCGTTCGCGGTACCTCAGTACGTTGTGCGGTGTTTTATTCGGCATATTTTTTCATTGCCTTAATAATCTCGGGAAGGGAAGGGACGTTGAAAAATTTCTTTCCGGTAATTTCGTTTGTTACGGCTTTATACATATGTGATATCAGCTCTTTCATCTCCGGCGGAAGATGAGGAGGGGGGTTTTTTACGGCTTTTTTCCAGTCCCGTCCCGCGGTCTTTTTTGCTTCTTCCGCTTCCGGGTACCACGGTGTTTTCCTGTACCACAGCCTTGCCACTTCCTTGCTTATATGGAAACCGCCGTATATGAACCTGCACTCATCAGGGGTGCCCAGTACGTCCACCACTATGATGTTTCCCTCGGGGTCCATTCCAAATTCAAATTTGCCGTCAACATTTTCTATGCCGGCTTTGGAGCACTCGCGGGTGATTATCGTATTTATGGAAAGGATCATCTCCTTTACTTTTTTCATGTTATCAGGGGAGAGGCCCGATATTTTCTCGGCTTCATCCCAAAGTATGTAGCGGTCCGTGTGCTCGAGCTTGGTCGAGACATCAAGCACGGGGCTGGCAAGGGTTTCGTTTATCTTTGGATCTGTGTCAAACCCGAGTTCTTTAAATGTCACTGAACCGTTCTTTACCCTCTTAAAAACGCTGGAGCCTTCCGTCAGTTTGTTTCTGTAGATTACTTCGAGGGGTATAAGATAATTATTTTTTACTCCGGCGTAGGAGGAGTAGTCATATTTTCCCGAGGTTTCGTCATAGGGGGGCTTTACCACACGCACCACTTTTACCTTCATTCTGTCGGATGGTGAGGAGAGTTCTTCGTACTTTTTGAACGAGCCGTTTTCAAACAGCCCGAGGAAATGTGTCTTCATGCCCTCTTTTTCAAGGAGGCTGAAAAAGTAAGAGGAAAGGGTGGCAAGCGCCGCCCCTTTGCCCTCTATATGGTCGGGCATTTCGCCCCAGTCAAATACCGAGTATCTGTCTGAAAAGAAAAATTCGCCTTCCCCGCAGGAATTATCAGAAGGTTTGACCAGTATTGAAACTTCTTTTACGCTGCCCATTATTTTTCTCCTTTTTTATTTTTTATATCAAGCAGGCGTTCCGCCGCCGACAGTATTTCCTCTATGTCCCGGCCTGAAGCTTTAAGCCCTTTTTTAAAGAGGGCGATATTTCCGGTTCTGTCGAGAAGATAGACATATATGAGGGATTCGTCCTCAACCCCGTATTTTACAAGCTGTTCTTTTTTATTTTCCCAGCAGACTGCCAGATGTTTCTTCTGTTCTTCTGTCGCGCCCGAGCGCATTCCGCCGAGTATGAAACCGCCTATGAAACCGACGTCGCCGATTACGGCGACCTGATAATATGAGGCGCGCCCCAAGGCCGTGAACTTTGCCGCAAAAGTGTTTGTCCAGGATTCCACAACCCCGTCAGCCGGCCTTTTAAAAGAAAGAGCGACCAGCGTAACATCGTGTTTTATATCAGAGGGAAGGGAGACAAAATCCCCGCCTATGAGTTCAAATTTAACCGGCGGAAAAGAAGAGGGAAAAACAGAAGCGGGAAAAATAAACGCCGCACACATCACCGCCAAAACAGCCGCCTTTTTCATGACACCGTCCTTTTTTGTTGATTACGGGTTAAATGATAATATGGAAAAAAAAAGGTGTCAATGCTAATTCAAACACAGGGCAAAGGGCGCAGATTCAGTTTTATTGTATAAGTTGTATAACATTGTTATACCAATATAACAAATTCTACTCTTCAGTCAATGACCCCTCCTTTACTTTATATACTTTTGACGGGTCAAAGCCTTTTAGATTTTCCATATAGGTGGTGGTGATTATAATCTGTTTAAAATGGCTGAACGTATTGCCGACAAACTGCCTGTTTGGGTTGTCAAGTTCTGAGGAAAAATCATCAAGCAGAACCACAGGATAAGAGCCGCGGTTATTCTTTATAAAAAGCCCTTCGCTTAATTTTATCATTATTGCGCTCACCCTCTGCTGGCCCTCTGAGGCAAAGAGTTTGGCGCTTCTGCCGGAAAAAGATATCTCTATGTCATCCCTGTGAGGCCCGCAAAGAGTGGAGGCGCGGGCTATCTCTTCATTCATATTTTCGGCAAAGAATTTTGTGTATTCCTGCCTGAGGTATGAGTCGGAGAACTCCGTAAAATTCTTTGAAGCGTAGCGCAGGGTTATGTCCATTTTGCCGCCGAGCAGCTCCGACGAGAGCAGGGAATTCAGCCCCTCTACCGCTTTTACCCTTAACTCAAGTATCCTGATGCCGTTTTCCATGACCTGGTTGTTCCAGACCTCAAGCGTGTCTCTTTTGAGCCTGCCTTCCCTTATTCCTTTTAAAAGGTAGTTTCTGTGGCTGACTTCCTTGAGATATTTGTTCAGTATGAGGTAGTACTCGGGGCTTACCTGGGAGAGAAGATCATCTATGAACTTTCTGCGGTAAACAGGCTCTCCTTTGACTATGAATATGTTTTCAGGTGAAAAAAGGACCACAGGCAGCTTTCCTATGATGTCTGAGACACGTCTTAACCTGTTGCCATTCTCTTTCAGCGTTTTTTTACGGTTTAAGACCGTATATTCGGCTGAAAAGTCCTTATCCAACCCTGAATCCGAAACTGCGGCCCCCGCAGAACAGTATTCCTGCCCGTGGCTCACCAGCCCTGAATCCTCAGAAACCCTGAAAGATTTTGCAAAGGAGAGCCAGTACAATGCCTCTATAACATTGGTCTTGCCGCTGCCGTTTTCCCCGTAGAATACATTTATGCCGGGAGACAGGGAAGCATCAAGTGATTTGTAGTTCCTGAAGTTTACGGCATTAAGTTTTTTAATGTACACCGGTGCACCTCCTTATATTTCCTTGGATTGTTCCACGTGGAACAATCTGTATTTGTAACAAAGCCGGGAATTGTTCCACGTGGAACAATCCAAAAGTTATGAACATTGCATCGCATTAAATTGGCGGGTATTTTTTCTGACTGCAAAAGTTCCCGGGCCGTGTATCATAAAGGCTTCTTTTTGATTTTCTGGTATTCCCTCGGATAGGCTGCTTCTGTTTTCCACAGCTTCTTCACAATTACGATAGAGTGATCCCCCATGGATTCAGGCAGGGAATAATCAAAAGAAGAATCAATCTTAAGCCCGAGTTTTGCCGCAGCGGTGTTTCCCTTTGCCAAAATGTCTTTAAGCTGGCTGCGGCCGGAGTAAAAACAAAACGAGCCGTTTTGTTTTACAAGAGCGCCGTTTATCTCGGCAGATACTGAAAAAGAAGAAAGGGCCCTGCACAAAACATGGTCATATTTTTCCCTGTGCTTTTTGTCCCGTGAAAGAATCTCGGCGCGTGAATTTATGACCTGAACATTTTTGAGACTGAGAGTTTCTTTTACGGCTGACAGAAAAACGCACTTTTTGGTGTTTGATTCTATGAGGGTAAAAGAGCCCTCCGGGCAGGCGATAGCAAGAGGAATACCCGGAAAGCCTGCGCCGGTGCCGGAATCGGCTATTGTTAGAGAGGACATATCATTGTTAAGCACAACAAACATTAGCGAATCAAGAAGGTGTTTGTATGCGAACTCTGTTTCGCCGGTTATGGAGGTCAAATTGAATTTTTTGTTTTCCTCAAGCACCATGGAGGAAAAAACAGCCAGTTTTTCGTATTCGCGGGCGCCCAATAAGGGCAGGCTGTCGTGCAGGGCTGTTTCCAAGAAATCGCGGCTGAGCAAGGCGGTGTTTCCTCCGGAAGTTTTCTAAATTATTGCAGATAGGAGGGGGCAATGCAAGAGAAAACAATTTAAGATGCTGTACACAACAGCGTGTAACAAGCCCGTTACGGATAATCACCCTTACCACGCTTGCGGGGCTGTTATCAGCACCCTCTCGCAGGGCAGAAGGGCCTTTTTGCTGATGTAAAAAAACGCCCCTCACCTTAAATCCTCTGCCTTAAAAGGGAGAGGGTTTCATTACCATGAAATTTACACGCTGTCAGACACAATAACCAAATCAAAAAGGAAAATTAAGCTGTGCGCTCTTTGTCTGCTCGCCCGGGTTTTTCAAGCCTGAAACAGACAGCCCTGCAA
>CAYGHG010000002.1:11987-22117 GCA_964349515.1 uncultured Spirochaetia bacterium | reverse complement strand
GCGCTCTTTGTCTGCTCGCCCGGGTTTTTCAAGCCTGAAACAGACAGCCCTGCAAGCCTTACTTTTTTTCTTCCTGACTGTGTTTTTGATAAAAGCATGCGGGCGGTTTCTTTGAGGTGTTCGAGGGATGCAAACCCGTTTTTTACCGTCGCGCTTCTGGTGACCTGAGTGAAATCGTGGTATTTGATTTTTACGACAGCTGTGTGCGCGCTCTTTTTTTCCGAAATAAGATACTCTGTGATTTCGGCTGCAAAAGAGTCAAGTGAGCCCAAAATCACCGAGGTATCAAGCGTGTCTTCAATGTAGGTGGTCTCCCTGCCAAATGAAAGCCTTTCCCAGTTGTTTTCAACCGGCCTGTTGTCTATGCCCCGGGCTGTGTCATAAAACCACCTGCCGTTACTTTTGAAATTTTTAAGAAGAAAATTCAGGCTTTTGCCCCTCAGATCGGCGCCGTTTTTTATCCCGAGTGAGAGCATCTTTTTTTCGGTAACCTCCCCCACGCCGAAAAATTTGCCGACAGGAAGTTTGGAAATAAATTCTTCCGCACGGCCGGGGGTTATTATGGTCAGGCCGTCCGGTTTTTTAAAGCCTGACGCCGCCTTAGCGAGAAACTTGTTATAAGAGACGCCGGCTGACGCGGTCAGTTTTAGTTTTACCTTTACCGAGTCCTTTATCAACCGGGCTATTTTTGAAGCCGAAGGGATGTTCATTTTATTTTCTGTGACGTCAAGATAGGCTTCGTCAAGCGACAGCGGCTCTATGATGTCCGTAAACAGCCTGAATATTTTGTGGAGCCCTGCGGAGGCTTCTTCATACGCCTCAAATCTTGGTTTGATAAGTACGGCTTTGGGGCAGAGTTTCAGTGCGGCCGATGTTGCCATAGCAGACCGGATTTTGTATTTTCTCGCCTCATAGGAAGCGGCGCACACCACGCCCCGTTCCTTCGGCGAGCCGCCTACTATGACGGGAAGCCCTGCGAGTTTCGGGTTGTCGCGCTGCTCTACGGAGGCATAAAAAGCGTCCATATCAACGTGGATGATTTTTTTCGGGGGAAAATCTGAATTCATAAAACTGCCTCCGGCAGGGGCTGTCTACCAGCCTGCTGCCTTTGATTTTTTCTTTTTCGGGAAAAGTTTTTCTATTATGTTTTTTGGTTTTGGCGTCGGGGTGGGTACAGGCTGCAAGGTAGGCACGGCTGTGGGTTCCGTGAGCGGCCTTCCCTCTGCCTGCGCCAGAGCCTTTGCTTCTTCCGCGGGAATAATTTCTATGTGTACTTCCGCACGCCTGTTGTGGTAGAGATTTTGCGCGGAGTTATTCGGTACAAGCGGCCTTGTTTCCGCAAAGCCCTCTGTCTTTATCATCGAGGCGGGCAGGCCGTGTTTTGTGACCAGGTAATTTTTAACCGATTCCGCCCTTGCCGCCGAGAGCTCGTTGTTTGAAGGGTATTCGGCGGTGCTGATAGGAATATTGTCGGTATGCCCCTCTATGATCAGCGGGGACTGGAAGTTCGGTATTATTTTCATCATATCGTCAATTGCGGGGTAAAACTCCGTTTTAATATTTGCGCTCGCCGAATCAAAATGAATGACAGGGAAAAATATCAGCCTGTTGCCCTGCTTCACGGTTTTAACAGTAAGGTCGTTTAAGTCAACCGGAGGCTGTTCAAACACAGGCGCAGGGGTCAAAGCGGCACCGCCGGGAGGTATTTCTTCCGGTGCGTCTTCAATATATTCAGCCTGCTGCGGCTGTTTTGTTTCCGGAACAGGCGTCGGCAGAGGCTCTGAAAGAATTCTGTAAAGGTAACTCGGCGATACGCCGCCGTCTTGCGTGATTCGCATTCTTTCGGATTTATCAGGATTCATCATCCATATTTCCGGCTGGTATTTGTCTGTTACGAAGCTTGAAAAAATAATTTTGCGGCCGTTTTGTGAGAAGACCGGTGAGTGGCTGCGGCCGTCAAATGTGAGGGGTTCTGATATTTTTGTCTTTAAGTCAACCATATAAATATTTACATCCTCTTCGCCTGTCAGCGTATATACGACCTTTGAACCGTCAGGGGAAAAATTCGGGGAAGCGGCTTTTTTGTCTGTGTGAGAGGTCAGCCTTGAGTCAGAAGCCATGGAAGGGTCTTTAATATAGAGGTTGACGACAGAGGGGCTTTCTATTTTTGCGTAAACCAGCCTGTTTTGTTTTGACAGCGCGCTGGAATAAGAGTCGTGCGTGAGTGTCAGGGCCTCCTGGTTAAAACCGTCGCGTGTCATACGCCAGACGTTTTTATTTCTTGAGAATACAACGGTTAAAGAATCCTCGCTCCAGCAGACGCTGTTGCTGATTCTGAAGTTCTGAACGTCGCCTTCAAGCGCGTCATTGTCAAAAGTAATCTGCATGGAGCGGCCTTTTTTGAGGTCTGCGAGCCACAGATTGTAATTTGAACGCGACTGTACCCAGTACATTACATACCAGCCGTCGGGCGAAACCGAAGGAAACCATTTTGAGTTTGAATCCGGAAAAAGCTCCTGTCTCGCGCTGCCGTCAGTGTTGATCCAAAAAAGCCTGCCGTTGTAGGTGTAGACTATTTTTTCCATAGTAGGGACGGGTGTTTTGGTGGGGACCATAGTCGGCACCGGAGCGGACTTTTTTTTCTGGCAGCCGCCTGATAAGGGTATCATTGACAGCGCGCCGAAAAGCACTGTCAGCGCGAGAATGCTTTTGATGAAAGTTTTCATTTTTTTACCGCATCCCCGGCAGGTTTTATATTGCGGGGAAAAACGTCCGCGACAATCGGGTAATGAGCCTTAAAGTAATAAGTCAGCCTTTGTTTTTCTTTTGAGTCTGTGTTTATGATGTTGATATCAGGGCCTTCCACATAGAGCAGGTTTTTGCCGTCAGCCATCCAGGCGGGAGAATGGCCGCCTTTGTCTGTCAACTGCCTTTTATTTGTGCCGTCGCCCTTTACGAGCCAGATATTTTCCGCGCCGCCTGCATTGTCAAGATATGCCACGGTATTCTGCGTCCTGTCTTGGGAGGTTTTTGACCAGGCAATGTCATTGTCGTGGTAGTATGTGTCCACCACCAGTTTGTTTTCTATGCCGACATGGTTTATGGAATAAAAACCCCTGTTGAAAAAATAGCCGAGAGTGGCGCTGTCTGCCCAGTCAAAAGCCGGCATTAAAACCTCGCTTGCGGCTATCTGTCGCACATTTGTGCCCTCTACAAGCATTGTCCACAGGCCGTTGTGCCGCTTAGTGACTTTTCTGCTGAAAGCAATTTTTTTGCAGTCAGGGTCTGTTTTAAACATTGTAATATCGTGGTAAGAGGTGAGGGCGCTGGGGGAGAGGCCCAAAGAGTCGGTTTTCCAGATATCCCCTTTTCTAAGAAATATTATATCACTTTTTTCCCTGTCCCAGGTTATCTGCCCCCTGTTTCTTAAGTCAACATCTATGATGTTGTCAGCGTCATTTGTGAGCTGTTTTTGGCTGCTGCCGTCAGTTCTCATAATGAAGAGGTTTGCAAAGCCGTTCCTGTTTGAATAAAAAGCCGCCATTTTGCCGTCATAGGAAACAGAAGGCGCCCAGTTGCTGCCTTGTGAGGTGAGTATCTCTTTGTTTTCGCCCTTTAAGCCCATTCTGCCAATCTGATAATTGCCGGAGCCGTCCTCCATTACAAAAAAAATCGCTTTTTCAAGCAAGGGAGCGCCCTCTTCCTGCTGTGAAAAAAGGCATAAAGGTATTATTAAGATTAAAGAAATGAAAAACACACTTAATTTTAACGTGTTTTTTCCCATTTGACCTCATTTTTCATGGTTTTTTAGTATATTAACGGATTTTTTTCGTAAAGTCAAACTTTAAAATATCAGTTTATAATCAGATGATGAGCATGGCGTCGCCGTAAGAGAAGAAACGGTATTCTTTATTAACAGCATGAGAGTATGCTTTCATTATATAGTCATAGCCCGCAAAGGCGCAGGCAAGCGCGAGCAGGCTTGTTTTGGGAAGGTGGAAGTTGGTTATCAGGGCGTTAACCGCCTTAAACTCATAACCGGGGCAGATATAAATAGAGGTGGAGCCGGAGCCCTCTTTTATCTTTCCGTTGACACACGCGCTCTCCAGTGTTCTTAATGAAGTGGTGCCTGCGGCTGTGACGGTTTTGCCGTTTGAAACGGCCGCGTTGATTATATCTGCCGAACTTTTCGCAATCTCATAATACTCTGAGTGCATTTTATGGTTTCTGATATCGCTTTCCGATACCGCCTCAAAAGTGCCAAGCCCCACGTGCAGGGTGACAGGCGCCGTGGTTATGCCCTGATTTTTTATCTCAGCCAATATCTGCCCGGTAAAATGAAGCCCCGCGGTCGGGGCGGCCTTTGCCCCCTCTTTCTTTGCATATACTGTCTGATACCGTTCTTTGTGCAGGGCAGAATCAGTATCTTGTGTGATGTAAGGGGGAAGAGGTATTGTGCCGCGTTCCCTGAAAACACAATACAATGCCTCACCCGAGCGGTTAAACCCTCCTGTGACTGTTTTGCCATGTTTTTCTGCAACCCTGAAAATAAGGCCCGAATCAAATTCAATTTCATCGCCCTCTTTAACCCTGCGTGAATTTTTCATCATTACTTCATGGAGATTGTTTTCTTTTTCGTTTAAGAGAAGTATTTCAATTTTAGCCCCTGTCTTTTTCGTAACGCCGAAAAGCCGCGCGGGCAGGACTTTTGTGTCGTTCATGACAAGGCATGACTGTTTCGGGAGCAGAAGAGGTATCTCGCGAAACATCCTGTCTTCTATTTTGCCGCTGTCCTTATAAAGCACGAGCAGCCGCGAATCGCCGCGTTTTTCAGGCGGCGTCTGGGCGATTAAACGCTCAGGCAGGGTGTAGTTATAACTTTCAAGGTTGTATAATTTTTCCATAGGCAGTAATATAACATAAAAATAACCGGCAGTAAGGTGAAAACAGAAATCAGCAGCAAGGCAAAATAAGAAGACGACAGCCGCCTGACGCGTCATGAAAAACGAATGAAAAAAACAAGAGTACTTTTTAAATGACATTCAATCACAGATATGATTAAATTATTAAAATACAACATGGAGGGAAAAATGAAAAAACTTTTTGTTCTGATGTTTTTGCTTGTACCTGTGCTTTGTTTTGCATCCTCAAAGAGCGCTGTTGAAAAGATGTTTGACACCATGAATTTTAAGAGCGCGTCGTGGACCCAAAAGACCGTGACTGTGTCCGACGAGGGCACGGATACGACAGAACAGGCTGTTTATTACAAGGATAAAAAGCTCGCAAGCGAGGGGAGCATGAAAGGCTCTGACGGGAAAAAAACGGAAATGAAGGTCATTACAACCCCGAAAGAAACAATAATAATTGATGTAAAGAAAAAAGAAGCCATGAGAATGGGAAGCGACAGCGATTTTAACCCCGATAAAATGGCTCATGAAATGTACAGGCACAGGGAGAACGCAAAAAAGACAGGTTCTGAAAAGGTAAACGGCGTAAACTGCGACATATACGAATACACTTTTTCGTTTAACGCCGGGGCAAAAATTAATTTTAAAGCCAAAGAGTGGCGGGAAAAAGGGAGCGGGTTTACAATCAGGTCTGTTACCGTGTCCGACCCTTATACGGTAAGCATGATGGGCTTTGAAAAGAAAGTCGGCAAAACCACCTCCACAACCGATGTCTTAAACCTCAAAAAAAATACCCCTGTTGAAGATTCAAAATTTACAGTGCCCTCAGGCGTAAAAGTGCAGGAGATGGGTTCCATGAAAGACATGATGAAGCAGGCAAAACCCGCCTCCTCAAAAAAGGCCGATAAAAAAGAGTCGCCAGAGGAGGATTATGAAGACGGGGATGATGTTGACGCCAAAGCCGCCGAAGAGATGATGAAAAAAATGATGAAGGGGATGATGGGGCAGTAAGCACGGTGAGAATACTCTGTTTCAGGCTGGGCGGCATAGGCGACGTCATAGTTGCGTCAGCCGCCCTGCCTGTAATAAAGAGAGAGTTCCCCGGATGCGTTATTGATTTTGTATCAGGGGAGCGCGCCTCTCAGATACTTTACAACAACCCTTTCATAGACAGGGTGATACCCACAGCCGACAGGGGAAAGCATAAAAACAAACTTATTGACGCCTGGTCACGGCGGGGTTTTTTAAAAAGCCTCGGCAGGTATGACCTGTTTTTTGATTTTGAAACAAGCCCCTTTTCGGCGGGCATTGCCATGGGCGCTGATGCAGCGGAAAAATACGGCTTTAAAATGAAAAAAATAAAGGACTTTCTTCTCAATTCCGCATACACCACATCTTTTGATTACAGGGTGAGGGATACCTACAACGGTTTTCGCGCGTTAAAACTCATTTCCCTCAAAACCAGAAATAATTATACCTCCTGCCCGCGGCCTCAGGTCGTGCTTACGCGGGAGGAGGCGGATTACGCCTCTGAATTTGCCGCGGCTTTGAAAGCAGGCGGAAAAAAAATAATGATGCTTTCAAACTCCGGGGACTGGCCGACAAAAAAATGGGCGGATGAAAACTGGCTTAAACTCGCCTCTCTCGCGGCCGCTTCCGGGTTTGAGTGCCTGTTTCTTACAGACCCCGGGTGCAAAGAGACCGCGGAGTATCTTAAAGCAAATAACATTGGTGTTACCCCTGTGACAAAACTGAGGGAGATGGCGGCGTTAATCAGCCTTGCGGATGTTTTGGTTTCAACAGACAGCGCCGCGCGACACATGGCGGACGCGTTCGGCGTGCGCAGTATCGGCCTGTTCGGGCCGGTAAATGAAAGAGACTGGGTGTATCCGGGCGGGCCGGGCAATACGGTATCGGTCAGTGAAAAATGCAGGCCCTGCCACAAGAGGCGCTGCAGGGTGAAAGACATGAGGTGTATGACAAAAATAACCCCGGAAGCGGTAATGGCTGCGGTTCAGTCTTTGTAAAACAAAACGTCATAGGGCACTATTTCATAAGCGCCCCCGGGCTGTTTCCAAATAAGCTTCATATAACTGAACATTTTACCCTGCGAGTACTCCGCTTTTATGGGGTAATATCCGGGTTTGAGGTTTATCTGCGCCTCTGCGCTGTGGGGCCTGTTGGCGGTGCCGCCGGGGTTGTCAACTGTCAGCACTCCGTTGATGTAGAGGCGCGACGCGCCCTTTGATTCCGTGGAAAAAATATGGGCGCCGTCTGCGCTGATTTTTATCTTTCCCTCCCACTCATAGGAGAGCTCCCCGTAATCCTGGCCGGTGAAGACAAGAGGCGTTGTGGTTTCAAGAGTTTTTGCCCGCATAGAGCCGGCATAGCGCCTCAAAATCAGGCCGTTTTTATTTTGTGCGAGTTTTTTGCTTACCGCTTCCGCTTCCTCCGCGCTCACTTCATATGCCAGATAAATGAGCCATTTCGTATTGTATTTATTAAACAAAGCGTTCACCCTGCCTGAGGGGTACACTTTTTCAAAGAGGGGTTTAATGAGGTGCCTGTAATGGGGGTTTAACATATAGACATAATTTTTTCCCTCTTCAGGATGGCGCACGGGAACCGAATCCTCTATTCTAAACCGGGTGAAATCATTTATGTCACCGCCACGGGCTGCGAGGTTAAAGGTTCTTATCTTATAATTGTCAGCGGCAAGTATGGTTTTGTAAGACCCGCCGAGGCTCTTTACATGCTTTCCGGCTTCGTACGCGTCTGTCGCGAATTCCTGCCAGCAGTAGGCGTTTTTGGCCTGTTTTTCAAAGTAGTTGATGAAATTGTTATGGCCGGCAAAAACAATAAGCACCGCGGACAAAATATAAGCCGGGCCGCGCAGAAAACCGCGGAAAGCGGAAACTGAGTCTATGATGTGCACTAATGCCGCAGAGGAAAAATAGACCGCGCAGGGGATGAGAAAAAAAAGCCTTAAACTCTGCGGCGCCTCTATGGTGATAAAGCCAGGGATAATGAAAACAACAAAACAGGAAACAAACAAAAGGCCCGGGGGGCTTGTGATGCGCGCAAGCGCCAGCGCAAAACCCAGCAGGAAAAAAATACCTGTTATGAAATCAAGGGCGGGAAGCCCAGGCAGGTTGTGGCGCGGGTTTTTGTCGCCCTTGTGGTGGAACATCAGGAGGGTGTCTTTCAGGTTCTTTTTAATAAGCGTCAATGCGGTGTGTTTCTCGGAAGAAGCCGTGTAGAAAAGGTGCCCCTCTATGTTTGCTTTTTTAAAAACACTCACCTCGCGCTGCCTTTCAAAAAAAACAGTGTGATTTTTGACCGCGTAAAAAAATAAAGGCGTGAAAAGCAGGAAAGCCGCGAGAGCGGCTGTTGTCATTTTGTCCTGATTGCGTTTTATGAAGCCGCTCTTTTTTATAAAAACAAATACGAGCACAAGCGCAAGCCAGAAGGGAATCAGCCTCGCGGACTGGTAGGTGTTGAGTGCGATACCGAGGGAGGCGCCGAGTAAAAGAAAATATGAAAATTTTTCCTCCCTGCATTTCCATACAAAGTAGAGCACAAGCACAAACATTAAAAGAGCAAAAGAGGCGTGGTAGCCGATGCGGTTGAAATTAAAATGCCACCGCATCACTGCAAACAGAAAACCGCCGATTACAGCCAGGCGCGGGCCTGAAACCGAGCGGAGCAGAAAGTAAAGCGCAGGCACGGTTAAAAACCCGAAAAAAGCCGAGTATGCCCTGAGCTGGGTTATGTCGGCGCCGAAAATTTTAAAAAGAAAGGCGGCAGGGTAAAGAAAGAGCGCCGCGTTGTGGGTGGAGTACCCGACATAAACAGGGAGTTCCCCGTGCTCTATTTTTACGGCGTCAAATATGTTCTGAGCCTCATCGGGAAAGCACCCCGCCGGGATTTCATTTATTTTATAGAAACGAAAAAATGCGGCGGTTAGGAGCATGATTATGAAAAACAGCGCTTCGGTTTTGGGTTTGATTTCAGGCGCCGCTGCCGAGGGCTGTTTTCTCAAAAAGAATGCAAAGACAAGCGCAGCCGCGGCAAAAAACACAAGCCCGAGCGGCACACTCTTGTTAAAATACAGCAAGTACTGCCCCGCGGCCGCAAAGCCGAGGGAAAATAATGCCGCAACAGCAGGCAGGTAAGGCGGTTTTGCAGATTTGCTTTTCAAGCACTCCTCCTCGAAAGGTTTGGGATATGATAGCATTAATAAAAAAAAATTCAACAAGCGCGGTTATCAGGGTAGTATTCACATTAGTGTGTAATATGATTTCCTCTCCGCCTTGAAGGGGGAGAGGCTAAATTCAATATATTATCATTTTTAATTACACACAATTCCTGACAGTATCGGTTATCAGCTTTAGGTTGTACTTTGAAAAAGCGTTAAGTTATAATAAGTTAAAACAATAAGGCGGGTGGAAGTGATGGACCCTGAGATGATTACTTTTGAAACCAAGGTATGGGAAGGCGACTGGCGGATTGTACTGAAGACCGGCAGGCTTAAAAAAATAATAAAGAGTTTAAACTGCGGGTTTGCGGAAAAGGTGCTGTACATTAATAACGTAAAAAACAGGGATGTTGTGGAAAAAGAGGCTCAAAAACAGGTTAAAAGCGGTGTTGTTACTTCCTATGTTTTTGTGGAGGATCATGCCGAGGGGACGCTTAAGCACTTCGGGATGACAAAGGACGATTTTAAGGGCGGGTACTTCTACTCCATACAGGAACTCACCGGCATCCTGCTTTGCAAAACCAAATACCTCCTGCATATGACGGGCGACGCCATTGTTTCCAACAGGGAAAGCTGGATAAATGAGTCTGCGGCGCTGATGGAAAAAGACCCGTGTATATTCGCCGCCAACCCAAACGGCGACCCTCAGGACGTGGCTGAAAACCTGGTGGAAGAGGAGGGGGATTTTTACAAGGGTTACGGGTTTTCCGACCAGTGCTACCTGATTAGGGCCGCCGATTTTCAAAAGAACATTTACACTGAAGCGCATCCGGCCTCGTCGCGCTACCCTGTTTACGGCGGCGAACTTTTTGAAAAGCGCGTGGATTCCTATATGCGCAACCACGGGCTCTACAGGCTCACTTCAAAAAAGGCGCTGTATAAGCACCAAAATTTTCCTAAAGACCCTGTCAGGCGGGCGCTTTTATACCTCACCGGCATAAATCTAAAAAAAGGAAAGCATTAAT
>CAYGHG010000002.1:0-11887 GCA_964349515.1 uncultured Spirochaetia bacterium | reverse complement strand
ATCCGAGCGTTGTTGACCGCAGCTTTTGGTTGTGATATTATTAATAGCCTGACAAATAAAGCCTTTTTACGGAGGGTAATTTGAAAATTAGTTTTCAGCTTACGGCCGCAGTTATAATAGCAATTGTTTTTTCCGTATCCGGCACCGCATTTCTGCTTGTCAGGGACGCGGGTGAGATGCTGAAAGAAGAAACAGGGGCCAAGGCAATGCTGCTCATTAACAGCATTGAGGGGGCAGCTACGGAGATGAGCGTCAAGAAAGATTTTTTAAGCCTTAACGTCTATTTAAGCAGGATAGCGGGTTTAAACGGGCTCATTATGGCGGCAGTCTCCGACAACGACGGCTTGGTCACCGCTTCCACGCTTTCCTCTGACATGGGCGCGAGAATAAAGGACCGTTATCCTTACATACAAGACGGCGGAGGCGAGGCGGCGCTGCCGGGCGGAGGCAGGGCCCTTGTCTATGAGTCGCCCCTGAAACTGCAAAACAATTCAACCTCAAAAAAAATCGGCACGATTCACGCCGTTTTCAGCGCTGACAGGCTGAATGAAGAGCTGATGTTTCTTTACATAAAAAGCGGCGTACTGGCGCTTTTGATAGCGGGTATTTCCGTTTTTCTTATTACGCTCTTTACGAAGAGGCTTCTTAAACCCCTTAACACATTAATAGAAGGCACGGAACAGATTTCAGAGGGCAACCTGAGGCACAGGATAAAAATCGGGGTTAAGAACGAATTTCTCTCGCTTGCAAACAGCTTAAACCATATGATGGAGAGGCTGAGCGACTATTACGACGGCATACTCGGAGCATTTACCATGGCTCTTGATACAAAGGACAAATACTCCCCGGGCCACGCCAAAAGAGTGGCGCGCTACGCCGTGGGTGTTGCAAAGGAAATAAAGCTCTCTGAAAAGCAGATTGAAAACCTGCGCCTTGCCGCGCTTTTAAAAGACATAGGCAACATAGGGGTGGAGGGAAGGATACTGCGCAAAAAAGAGACGCTGGAGCCGGAAGACATAATAAAAATACAAAAACACCCGGAGATAAGCGCGAGAATACTTTCAAACATAAGGGCGCTCAAGGAAGTGGTGCCCATAATACTGCAGCACCACGAGCGTTATGACGGCTACGGCTACCCGGGCGGCTTAAAAGGGGGCGCAATACTCAAAGAGGCAAAGATACTCGCCATTGCGGACGCTTATGATGCGATGATAACAAAACGCGAGCACAGGGAGGCCATGACCCTTGACGAGGCTGTATATGAGCTTAGGCTTAATAAGGAAAAACAGTTTGACCCCGAGATAACGGAACTCTTTATAATGTACCTGCACTCGGGTGAAAACGCGGAAAAAAACAACGGCAGTAAAGAGAAGTAAAATAAATTCCGGGGGCGGAATTTGGAACAGAAGAAGGACATTTTAAAGACCATCACAAGGTACGCGCAGACCGGCGAATGGGAAAAGGTGCTGAAAGAATATGAAAAGCTCCTTGCGATGGAACCTGATGACATAAATACCCACAACTCAATGGGCGACGCGCTGGTAAAACTCGGCCGCGAGAGAAAGGCTTTGGACCATTATAAAAAAGTCTATGAAGACCACCAGAAAAAAGGAAACATAGCAAAGCTTTCATTCCTGCAGAAAAAAATAGCCAAACTGGACTGCTCCAGGTTTGACCCCGAGTCAAAGTCTTTCTGTGAAAAAATGTCAAAGACGGTTGACGCGCAGTCAAGCTACAACACCCAGGATTTTTCAAACGCCATACCCGCCCTGAAAGAACTCATAAAGACAGACAAGTATAACGTGGAGCTTTTATACAAGCTTGCCGACGCGTGTGAAAAGCAGCTGATGGTGGGCGACGCTGTGGAGGCCTACGTGCGCGCGGTCAGGATACTGCTTGAAAAGGGAAACCACGCCGAGGCTGTAAATCTTGCCAAAAAAATACTTGAGCTTGAAAAGGGGAACACAGAGGCAATGTCGGTAATGGCCGAGGATCTGGCTGTTTCCGGAAAAAAAGAAGAGGCCGAAGAGATGTTTAAGGAGCTGCTGATTAATCTCGCGGAAAAAAACGCCGTGGCACAGGGAAGAATAGTGGCCAAAAGGGCGATGGAGCACAAAAGCGAATACGGAAAGCAGTTCTACGCCTATTTTCTTTTTAAAGACAATGAAATACTTGAGGCGAAAAAAGTTCTGGAAGGCAGCTATGAATTATCGCCCGAGGAAAAAGTACTGCTCGGAAAAATATATTATAAAACCGCGGAGTACTCTGCCGCAAAAACAGTGCTGATGTCTCTTGACAGCGAAGTTATAAACGAAAACAGCGAAATACTTGAGCAGATAGGGGACATCCTGCTAAAACTTCGCGAGCACAGGCAGGCGGAGGATTACTACTTAAGGGCAATGAGGATTTTAATTGAGGCGCAGGAGCAGGATCAGGCGCTCTCGCTGGCAAACAAGGTAAAAAATGTAAACGCCCAGAATATTGAGGCGCACGAAACACTCTCATCTATATATCTTAAAAAAGGGCTTAAGAACCAGCTCATTGACGAGTACACGCTGCTGATACCGCTTTATGAAAAAGCCGGCCGCTCTGATGACGCGTCCCATACAAGGCAGCTGCAGGCAAAAATAAAGCTGTTATGAGGCCTTTTGACTGCGACAGCTGCGGCCTGAAGGCAAAGGACACGGAAGCGGCGGCGGTGTGGGTTTACGACAAAGCCAAAAGAGCGGCTTTTGGATTCAGGATAATTCACGACAACAAAATATGTGAAAAGCTGCCCGGCGCGGCAGGGGCGAACAGAAAGCTGCCGATGGAGTATGTTTACGCCAAAATGCCGGAGTTCATTGCATACATATCGCGGCTTGAAGTGAGCTCAAAGGCTCTGAAGGATTTTGTCCACAGGATAGAAAAGGGGCGCTCGTATATCAGGCGCCACGCGGCGGACAAAAAAGAGGTAAAGAAACTAATTATCAGGCTTGAGGGCCTGAAAAGCGGTGAAAAAATTTGATAAACTGCCCTGACGTAAGAAAACAGCTTAAAGAGTATTCAAACGGGCTCATTAAAGACGGGTTTCTTTTAAAGGATATGGAAGAACATATTTCAGGCTGCCCTGTATGCAAAAAAGAACTGCTGCTCTGGCAGGAGTTGAACGACAAGAGGCAGCAGCTGCAGGAGATGCAGAAAAACCTGGACCCTGACAGCCTCTCAAGGATAAAGTACAGGCTCTCTTCGCTTGATAAAGACCCTGAGTACCCTCCGGTGGTCAGGAGGCTTAAGCGGGCAAACTCAATGTTTTCCATGATAATGCGCAGGATGACCGGGACTGTGATAATTCTGCTCGGCGCTGTTTTCATATACAAGGCTTTGGCAGGCGGGTTTAAGCCTGTCACTATAATGCTGATTGCTTTTGCATTCCTGGTTTTTATCGCGCTTTACCTGCGCAGCAGTATTAAGAAAAAAAGAGAAAAGAACGATAACTTTTAAAGGGGCAAAAGGTGTTTAAAAAGATTGTAATTATCGCAGCAGCGCTTTGTTTTGCGGCCGGGCTCGCTATCGGCGCCCCCGCAAAGGCAGGCGGAAAAAAGAGCCCTTCCAAACCGGCGGTAAAAACCGCGGCAAAGCCCGTGCAGAAAGCTGTGCCAAAAAGAAGCGCGGCAAACAGTTATCAGGCAGCCCTCGCCGCCCACAAAAAAGGGGATCTGAAAACAGCCATATCACACTACAACACCGCGGTGCGCGCCGAAAAAAGGATGTGGCAGGCGTGGCTGGGGCTGGGCATGTGCTACTACTCAATGAAAAAATACAACAACGCGCTGTTAATCTTTAAGCACGTGCTTGCCTTAAAACCAGGTGAGCCTGCGGCGCAAAGATATGTTTCCATGCTTCAGGGGGGAGCCGCAAAAACTTCAGCTTCCGTAAAAAAAGAGAGCAGGACAAAAGGAGAGATTATGTGGCGCTCGGCGCTTCTTCCGGGGGCGGGGCAGTTTTACAACAATGAGCCTGCAAAGGGCTATGTCTATTCCCTGGGTTATCTCGCGTCTATAGGCGCGATAATTAAATATTCCATAGACCGCGAGGCGGCGGTGAGCGCGTACAAAAACGCAACTGACAGGTTTGATGAAAAATATAAAACAGCCGAAGAGGCCGGTTTGCGCGTCATAATACCTGTTGCCATAGCCGGCGTGATATGGACGGTGTCCGTGCTTGACGGATTTTTATCAGGCGAAGAGGAAAAAAAACCCGGCACCCCCGGCAGGGCTGCTGCTGACATTTTTATGCCGGACTCCTCCACTATAGGCATAAAACTTGCCTCGCTGGATTTTTGAGGAGGCTGCGTGAAAAAAATAATAACCGCCTGTGCGTGCGCGATGCTGATGTTTTCCTGCAGCGAACTGAAAAGGGACAACCCCTATGACCCCTCGTCTGACAACTACGGCGGCATAACATACAAGGGCACTCTTTTTGTGCCCTCTGACATTGAAATGAAAGACATGGCGGTATCCGGCAGCAGCATCGTGCTGGGCGCTGTAAAGGAGGGCACGGGAGGCTGCGTTGTTAAAATCCCCGCTGCTGGCGGAGTGCCGGAAATCTTCGGCGCGGGAGGCACAGGCACGGGCATGTTTACCTCCATTACTTCCGTGACTGCGGATTCAGCCGGCAATGTTTACGCCTCTGACTCCCAGCACATTATTCAAAAACTCTCGCCTGCTGGTGTATTTACCTCATGGCCGCTAAACTACATAACAGGCGCCGACACCACATACATTACGGCCTCCGGCACCCGCGTTTACGCGACAAATAATATAGACAGAAGGCTCTGCGCTTATTTATCTTCTGACGGTTCTGTGGCTGACAGCGCTGTTTTAAGTTTTACCGCTTACGGAGAGTTTGTGCCGGGCAGGATATTTGCCGCGGGAAATTACATATATGTTTCAAATACCCTTGACGGGCGCGTAGTGGCGAGGTTTTCGCAGTCGCTTTCTCCGGCCGGCGTTTACAGGCACGCTGCGCCTCTTGTTGACTGCGCCGCTGCCGGAGGCTCGGTGCAGTTTTTGTCGGCGCAGTCTGTTTACAGGGCCGATGAAAACCTCTCTGTTATTCAAAAGTGGGGGGATTACGGCGAGGGGCCGGGCAGGATATTAAACGGAAGAGCTATTGCATATTATCCTGCTTCAATGTATATTTATATAGCGGACGGGGTAACTATTAAAATATTCGGGAACTGAAAATGAAAAAAATTTTGGCACCAAGTTTAATCGTTTTATCGGCGCTGTTTTTTTCCGCGGTGCTGTACGCGGCGGAGCGGCCCAAAGCGGTTATTTCAAACCCTTCGGGGCAGCCTTCTTCCTCTGCGCCGCTTTTTGCACAAAATGAGGTCAAGCCCAGGCAGTATTTCACAGCAGCCGAGAAACTGTACGCCTCCAAACTTTACGACAAAGCGGCGCGTTATTATGCGGCAGTGGTAAAACTAAAGCCTGATTTCGCCCCCGGCTGGAAAAAACTCGCATTCTGCTATAACAAACTCGGAAGGCACGGGCAGGCCTATAATTTCTTCTTAAAAGCCCATGAGCTTGACAAAAGCGACAAAGAGACCGCGGATTTTGTGGAATACTACGCCAACATAATGAGGCAGAGGGAAAAAAAACAGGAAAAGCGCGAGATGTCTGATTCCCTGATACGCTCTATAGTCCCGGGGTGGGGGCAGTTTCACAACAACCAGCCTTTAAAAGCCGCGGGTTTCATAGCGGCTACCGCATTGTCAGCCGGGCTTACCGTGTATTTTGCAGGCGAGGAAAAGGTAAAATACGAAAAATATTTAATCACAAACGACAATCAGGAGCTGGCCTATAAAGCGGCGCAGGATGCTTGGACCACAGCGCTTACATGGGGCATTATCACCGGTGTGGCTTACGCCTTTTCAATAATTGACGCCGGCATGCATTACGATTCGCCCGAGGCGAGGATGGTGGCTTTTGAAATTAATCCCGAAAGGGCCGGGCTCGGCCTGGCGCTGAGGTGGTGATTATGAAAAAAACAATTGTTTTGGCCCTGTTTTGTTTTTATCTATCGGGGTGCGTGCCGCTTGACAGGGTAAACCCGACAGACCCCAAGGCTTCCAATTTTTACGGCTTTGAATTCACCGGAAATATGACCGATTCTTCGCTGTTTTCCATAGGCGATTTTGTTTTTAACGGCAGTGATGTTTTCCTCGTGGACACCATAGGCGGCCGCGCGCACAAGATAGGCGGCAGCGAGTCTTACAGCTGGGCCGGCAGCATAAATATTTCGGGGACGGATTACCCCATACTTGACAACCCCGCCGGCATCTGTTTTGACGGCTCATATATTTACATAACGGACGCCAACACCCACAACCTGCAGGTTTTCGCGGCAGTGCCTGACATAAGCGTGTCAAAGGTGGTATCTGTGCCGCAGAGCGCGGGAAAAATAGCGTGCGACAACACATATCTTTACATCGCGTCAACGGAGCCCGGCGCTCCGGAGGTCAGGCGTTATTTAAAATCAGCGGTTATGTCCGCGGCGCTTGGCGGAGCTGTTACGCACGACGCTGTTTTTGACACAACAGGCATAGTGGAAATATCCGACATAGAAGTGCACCACTCGGGAAACGTGCTCGTGGCTGACAGGGGAACCAGGCGGATAGTGCGCTTTACATCCGCGGGAGCGCAGGCCGGCAGTATGTCTTTCACCTTTCTTTTCACCGGTTTCGGTGTAACAGGTGACAGGATATACATGCCGCACAGCAGCGGGATTACAGAGGCGGACTATGCTTCGGGCGCTGTTCTCAGGACATTTGCAAACTACGGGGAAGGAGAGGGGAGAATTGAAGCATTCGGGCCCGCGGAAGCGTCGGGAGATAAAATAGCCGCGGTCAGGATGAAGAAGATTTCAGTTTTTCTCAAACACTGATTATGGGGGAAAAAAGATTTTTCGCGCATGAGGTCAGGTTTGACCTCGCGACAATAAAAGGGGGCGATTACGGGCATATTACAAAAGTGCTCAGAATGCAGGAGAACGATGACATCAATGTATTTAACCCTTCTTTCGGAGAATATGAGGGAGAGATAGAGGCAATAGACAGGGAGGGTAAAGAGGTAATAGTAAGGGTAAAAAAACTGATAAAAGAGGCTGAAACAGGAAGGCCGAAAATATCCGCAATAGTTTCCTTAATCAAAAACAGCCCGATGGACAGCGTGATAGAAAAACTGACGGAAGCGGGTGCGGACGTAATAATCCCCTATGAAGCGCGGCGCAGCGTGGTAAAGGCAAAAGAAGACAGAAGCAAAAAAGAGCGCTGGGAAAAGATTGTGTACACCGCCGTCAAGCAGTGCGGCAGGATTTCCATACCTGTGATAAAAAATTTCATAAAAAGCCCTTCGGAGGCGGACTCCGGTGAAGGAGTTTTAAAAATTCTTGTATATGAAAACGAAAAAGAAAAGTACATAACAGACTGCCTGGAAGAGGCAAAGGGTTCCGGCAGGGGCGTGGTTTTTGCCATAGGGCCTGAGGGCGGATTTGAGGAAGAAGAGGCGCTCTCTTTCATAAAAGAGGGTTTTATCCCTGTGAGCCTCGGAAAAAATATCTTAAGAGCTGAAACAGCGGCACCCGCCGTTTGCTGTATGGTTTCAATGTACGCCGGGAGGGATAATTGGAAAGCGCAATAAAAGAGGTACTTTTAAAAATAGAAAAAAACTCCGCAAAAGGGGACATATACATTTCCCGTTCTGAGGAAAACGAAGCCGCGGCCGACGAGGGTGAAATTGAAAGAATAAAATCAGCGGTTTCTGCAGGCGCGGGCATAAGGGTTTTTAAAGGCGGCAGGATGGGTTTTTCCTACACCACCGACCTTACCGGGGAAGGCCTTGCAAAAGCCGCTTCAGCGGCGCTTGATTCCGCTTTTATAGAAGGGTATGAGGGGTATTTTCCGGCGGGGTTTTCGCAGCCTGCCTCTGTTATGACCGAAGGCGGCGGCCATGATAAAATAACAAATGAAACAAGAAAAAATACCGTCCTTGAGTTTGAAGCCGCGGTAAAAAAATCGGAAAAAAGCGTCAGGCACGTCAGAGATGCGGTTTTTAAAGACGTCATTACTTCTGTTTATTTTGCGGATACTTCAGGGGGCGCTTATAAGTATAAAAAGACTTTTTACTCTGTTATGGCTTCCGCGGTTGCCTCAGAGGGGGAGAATACCGAAGTCGCGGATGTTTACAGCCAGTCTTGCAGTTTTGACGCGTTAAATACCGCCGAAACAGCCGCGGCGGCAGGCTGCAGGGCGGCTGCGCTGCTCGGCGGCGGGCCTGTGGCCACAGGCAGGTACAATCTCATATTCCCCGATTATACGGGGTGCGACATTGCGTGGCTGTTGTCGCGCATATTTCACGCGGGAAACATAGCAAAGGGAAAGTCACTTCTTTCAAATCTTGTAATCGGAGACAAGACCGCCTCAAAAGAATTCAGCCTCCGCGATGACGCGCTGCTCGGGCTTCACGCCGGCAGTTTCCCGTTTGACGCGGAAGGAACGCCGGGAGCAAACAAGGTTCTGATAGACAGGGGAACATACAGCGGTTTTATATCAGACAGGATTTACGCCGCCTCCCTCGGCGCTGCGCCTTCCGGCAACAGCTTGAGGCAGGATTTCAAATCAATGCCCGAACCCGGGCCTTCAAATTTTTATATCGCGGGAAGCAGAGAGAACCCTGAAGAATTTTTAAAAAACGCTTCAGGGCTTTACGTTAATTCCCTGATGGGGCTTCACACCGCGGACCCTGTGTCCGGAAACTTTTCGCTCGGCATTAATGGCTGGATTCTGGAAAAAGGAAACAGGGTAAAATCCGTAAAAGAATGTTTGATTACGGGAAATATTAAGGATATACTTGAGAGAACCATAAAAACCTGCGGTGAGCCGGTATTTTACGGCGGCACGGGCGCTCCCGTGATTTACACGGAAGGCATAATGCTCGCAGGCACATAATTTTTTTTAAGGGGCAAAGATGAAGAAAAAAACCGTTACCGGAATAATAGGATACCCTCTGTCCCACACCCTCTCGCCGCTGATGCACAACTCTGTTTTTAAAAAAAAGAAGATGAACTGGGAATACCTGGTTTTTGAAACAAAGCCGGAAAATACCGGGGCAATGGTAAAAAGGGTGAGAAAAGAAAACATAAGGGGAATCAATGTTACCATACCCCACAAGCACGCTGTCATGAAGCACCTTGACCGCATTGACAGGGCGGCCCGCGCCATAGGGGCGGTGAACACGGTGGTAAACAGCGGCGGAAAACTCACGGGTTACAACACCGACTATCTGGGTTTTATGCAGACGCTGAAAAAAAACAGGATCAATCTTAAAAATAAAAAAGTGGTGATGCTCGGGGCCGGAGGCGCCGCGCACGCTTTGGGCTACTGCATAAACGCGATGAAGCCGAAAGAATTTTACGTTTTTAACATAGACATACCGATGATTGAAAATCTCGTCAAAAAACTGAAATTAAGAAATGTAATTACAGGCGATCTGAAACCCTCATCGGACAAGGACGCGATATTCGCGCGCGCTGACCTGGTGATAAACGCGACCTCTGTCGGCATGGACGGAAAAAAGCACCCTTATAAAATCAAAAAACTGAAAAAAGGGTGCGTGGTGTATGACATCATCTACAACCCGGAGAAAACCCCCCTTCTTTTAAACGCAAAAAAGCTCGGCGCGAAGGCAATTAACGGCCTTGATATGCTTATACTCCAGGGGATGGAAGCTTTTAAGCTGTGGACGGGAAAAAAATCCGATTACAATCTGATATCAGGGAAACTGAAGGCTTATTTTAAAAAATAAGGGGGCCTTTATGGCAGACTCAATCAGAAGAGTACAGCCCGCAGGCTACGGCGCAGACCAGATGCGCATAGACGGCGAACACACCGCAAAAGGCAGGCCGAAACCAAAGGAAAAAAAACCCGACAAACCCTTTAATAAGGTACTGCTGGATAAAGAACACGACATACTCAACGCTGAAGAGGAAAAAAAGAGGAAGTTGAGGAACTTAAAAAGGCCTTTGAAATAAAAAAGAAAAAACCCACAATTTATCCACACTTATGCACAGGCTTATCAACAGTAAAAATCACCTATAAAATAAAGGGTTTTTCTGGGTTGGTTGATGTTTTTTATGTGTAAAGTCCACAATAGCCCTGTATTTATTAAAGATTAATAATCTCCGGGAATATCCCGCTGCCGGTGACATTTATGATGCCCACTGAGTTGGCCCCGTCCCTTCCGCAACAGGGGCTGCCCGGGTTAAAGAATCTGTAGCCGCTGTATTGTGAGATTTCAGGGACGTGTGTGTGGCCGAAGATAATAAGAGAGGGTTTTTCTGAGGCGAATTCTTTGATGAGCCTGTCTTTTATGCCAAAAGGGCTTTGGTGGCCGTGAGAAGCGCCCAGTACGTATGCTGCGTTTATTTCAAGTACAAGTTTTTCCGGTTTTTGAAGGGGAAGTGTGTCCATATTTCCCTTTACGGCGTAAACCGGGGCTATGGCTTCAAGCCCGGTGAAAACAATCTCTTCAACAGCGTCGCCGCAGTGTATGATAAAATCACAACCGGAAAACACTTTAAAAACTGCAGGCGGAAGAGTCTGCACGCGTGAGGGGATGTGGGTATCGGAGATTACCCCTATCTTTGTTACGTTAGTTTCCCTTATCATCTGAGTGTTTTTTAAGCTCGCTTAAAAGCGAAGCGAGCGCGTTGTCGTCCATTTTATCAAGCGCGGAGTGAAGGACATTGTCCTGTTTCTTTTTTTCCTCAGGGCTTTTCTGGGCGTAGGTCTTGTCAAGCCCGGCTGCTTTCACGTATTTAGCCTGAAGCTCGCCTAACAGCCTGAATAAAAGCTTTGTCTCCCCGGGTGTAAGGTTGTTTTTGGATTTATCCTGTATGGCTTTGAGCATGCTTATCGCCTGTCGGGCGTGGGGCAGGTTTGCGTTTTTAATGCCGCCCACGAAACGGGCGGCTTCGCCGAGTGATATGAGGGCATTCTGGTTTAACATCAGGATTAAGTTTATGAAATCTACGTTGTCTTCATCTTTCATCTTTTTAGGCTCCATAGCATCCTCCTTTTTTCCTAAAAAGATTAAAACACAAGAGAGATAAAAAAACAACGGGTTGTTTTTTCCGGAATTTGATTGACATCTTGTAAAAGGACAGTTATAATTATATTATAAAATAATATCATAAAGGAGTATTTATGAGAAACTCGGTTAATATCAGCGTTACGCTGCCGTCAGAGCTGGCAGCAACCCTTCAGAAGCTGCAGCGTGAAGAACACAAATCCTGCAGTTTTATAGTCAGCGAGGCTGTGAGAATGTACTGTGACAAAAAAGAGTATGAGTTTTTGTCCGCATCCCTTTCCGAACAGGCCAGAAAAAAAGGCATCATAACGGAAGAGGAAATAAACAGGGCTGTTCATGAGGTAAAAAGGGATGAGCTTAAGAAAAAATCCAAGAATCATCGTTGATACCTCTGTTCTTATTTCGTTTTATGTATATCCTTCGGGTATAGTGAGGAAGATAATAGAGGAAGCTGAATCAGAAAAGTGCCTGCTTGGGGTATCAGAAGCCATACTTGAAGAATTCAGGAAAGTGCTTAGCAGGAAGTTTGAATGGGATGAAGAACTCATAATAAGGACAATAGGACAAATAAGGCGGAAATTCCATGTTGCTTCTCCTGCGGAGAAGCTTGAAGTTGTAAAGGCAGACCCGTCTGACAACAAGATAATAGAAGCGGCAGCAGGGTTTGATGCTGATTATATAATATCGGGAGACAGCCACCTGCTGGATATTGGAAGATATAAAAATATTAAGATAATTAAAGCTTCTGACCTGCT
>CAYGHG010000001.1:0-69462 GCA_964349515.1 uncultured Spirochaetia bacterium | reverse complement strand
CTGATGGATATTATATCAAGGCGGTGCCTTTCTTTTCTTTCATATTATCTCTACACCGGAAAAGAATGTATTGTTTGCTGTTGCATGTTGATTCATGTTTTAATCTTTGCACCTTCGCACTTCACACCTTTACACTAAGTACTTAAAACGGTCTCCTGCACTGTTATGCGGGTGTTACTTGATTAATCGAAATTCTGTGCTATATTGTATATATGCCTGCAAAGGGAAAGCGGGTAAATCTATTCCGGAGGATAACAATGAAAAAAGGTATTATTACTATTTTATGTTTTTTTATACTTGCTGTGTTTTTTGTTTTTGGATGTACAAAGACCAATCCGACCGAACCTGACCCTCAACCGCAGCCGTCAATTACACCTACTGTTACTCCGCTGCCGACTTCCACGCCTGCTGTCTCGCCTAACTTGAGCGGCACCGTGACTTTTCCGGCTGACGCTGTAGGAAAACAGTTTGCGGTGGTTGTGGATACAGACACAAATACGGCAAACGGCAATACCGCGGTATTCTACGGCACCATTAACTCTGTGAACGAAGATTACGCTTTTGAAGTCGCTGCCGGCACTTATTACATCTACGCTTTTGTGGATATGAACGGCTCGGGGCTTTTTGACGGGCCCGGCGGTTTTGATTACTTTGGGGCGTGGAACAGCTGGTCGAGCACAATGCCCATAGCAACAGGGCTAAATTTCAATTGCAGCCAGATAATTGACCCTGTAATTACAGTTAATTTTTCCATACCCGCAGATGCTGCCGGAAGAGGGTACTTTGCCGGGCTGCTGGCAGGAAATACAATTGAGACGGTTGGGTCCCCTGTGAGTGGCACTGACGGCATTCTCGGTGCGGGGACGCAGTTCACATTCAGTTTTAATTACACGGGCGAAACCGGCGGGCCATATTACCTTGTGTGTTTTGTTGACTCCAATGGAAATATGCAGCAGATTGGCGGCCCTGATGAGGGCGATTATCTCAAAGTTTACGGCGCCGCAGGGATTAACTGGCCTGCTTCCAAAAACTTTACCGTAACAGGTGATATGACCGTGACTCTGACGCTTGAAACCATTGTTCCAAATGTAACAGGCACGCTTACCCTGCCGGGGCCGGCAAACAACAATAATTATTTGATTGCCGTAACAAACCTGCCTCTAAACGAGGAAAGTTCGCCTGACATGATGATGCTCACAAAGACCGCGCAGGCAGGAGCGGGCAATACCATAAACTACGGTATTTTTGTCCCGTTCCCCGGTGATTACTACATAACAGCAGTAGTTGATATGGACGGCTCGGGTTGGGACAACATCGATTCGGGGCCTGTCAGCGTGGGTGATTTCATCGGCGCTTACGGCCTGGCTCCGCCTATTATAAACTGGCAGAACCCGTTTCCCCAGCAGCCTAATGCCGCGCTTCCGGGCACAGGTTTTAACATTGCCTGCACCACATTTCCTGATTTGTCCCAGCCTTATGAAATGCCGACACCCGCGCCTACGCCTGATACGGCAGTAGTGGGGGAAGGTACGGTTTCAGGCACGGTTACATTGCCTGCAGGGCAAAACGGCAAGACCCTGAATATAATGATTGATATGGATCTGGATCCGACCAACGATAATTCGGTAGGAATGTATCAGGTTGATATCAGCTCGGGCACATCAATTACATACACAGTACAAAACGTGCCCGCGGGAACATATTACATTTACGCAGGTGCGACAAACGACACCCCGCCTATGACGGGAGATGCTGTGGGGGTTTATGGTGCAACATACCCTTCGTTCCCTGCGTCTGCCAACGCTGTCGTCACAAGCGGCGGGACGCTGACCGCCAATATAACGGCTGTAGCGGCGGCGCCAAATTTTTCGGGAAGGGTATATCTGCCCGAGTCTGTTACGATAGGAAGAAACTGGGGCGTGGTGATTGACCATGATATGGACGGAGGTAATGAAAACTCTATAGGAATGACTATAGGCGTTATAAATACCTCGCAAAATTATTTTGATTATTCCATGGTTCTCGCGCTTCCGGGCACCTATTTTGTATATGCCATAGTTGATTCTGCAGAACCCTATGATATGTTTACAAACGGCCCGGGCTGTAATGACCTGATAGGATTCTACAGCGTTCCGATGCCGGTGTATTTTACGCCGTGGGGAAACAACACGAATATTAACATAAACACTTCGCTGTTGTATCAAGCCTGCCCGTAGGTGATAATAAATAAAAAGGCGGGGCGGTAAAAGCCCCGCTTTTTTATTTATTAAGGGATTCATATGAGAAGACGAATATGGCACTAAAAGTTTTTTTTGTTTGTGATGTGGATTTTGTAGAACGGGGGCTTTACGCCCCCGCCGGTATTTGTTCCATGGTAGTTGTACCATCGTTAAAAAAATTGTTTTAAGGAGCAAGCATAAATGGAAAACAAACAGGAGTTTTTTCCGGTTGTAAAGGCGGGTAAAGACGGGTTTGTGTATCTTTGTGAAAATCCGGTGAAGATTGACGATAAAAAGACAGATATCAAAGACCTGCCGGCGGCGCTCGCAAGGATGCGTCAGAAATATTCAACTGTTGTATATTTCAGGGAGGCTGTTCTGCCTGACCCCGGCACCGCTTACATGTCACACATACGAAAAGTCCTTGATACCATAGCGGCCCATAAATTTATGATACGCATGGGGGACAGTTACCTGGAACACTTCGGCGAAATAACCAATTTTGCGCTTCACATAGCGCCTGACCGTTTGAGGTTCGGGGCTGACAAGGGCGAGGTCATGGTTTTTGCGTATGTGCCTGAAGGCGAAAAAGAGATGAAAGTATACAAAAGTGATTTGAATAGCGAGGCGGACTGGCAAAAAACAATAGCAAGAGATTTCGCAATGCTCTACCACTCAAACAGGCTGTCTTCCACAATGCCGAATGAAAAAGAAAAGGCTTTTGCTGAAGATGAGATGGACAAACCGTCAGTCCACATAAGCGTGGTGATAAACGGGAAACACCAGTGGGTGAGCCGCTACGCTGCTGACACAGTGCCGGGAAACATCAAGTCTTTCATAGAAGACTGCAGGCTGTTAGGCGGAAGGTATTTTTTGGGGAACAAATAGTTAAAAACAAGGCTGCGCCGGAAATAACATGTTGTTGTTGTAAACGTAGAGGAGGGTCTGTGACCCTCCTGTTTTTTTGTAATTAACGACGTTAAAAACAAGGCGGGTTTGAAACCCGCCTCTACGCCGGAAAAAAACGTGTTGTTGTAATCGTAGAGGAGGGTCTGTGACCCTCCTGTTTTTTTGTAATTAACGACGTTAAAAACAAGGCGGGTTTGAAACCCGCCTCTACGCCGGAAAAAAACGTGTTGTTGTAATCGTAGAGGAGGGTCTGTGGCCCTCCTGTTTTTTTGTTCTGCGTTCGTTTTTGTTTTTGAACCTTTACACCCTTACACTTCGCGCCTTTACACTCAGTTTTATGCTTCATTGCTTCAACCCCCGTATTCTGATATAATTAAAAAAAATCAAACAGGGAGAAAATTTTGAAAAAAACACTCGTTTCAATTATCGTGGTTTCTGTTTTGTTTTTTGCCTGTACTAAAATAAAAACACCTTCTGAAGTGTTACCCGGCGTAACGCAGACTGTAACCGCCACTGTAACTGCCACTGCCACCGTCACAACGACTCCTATGGTGTCCGGTACTCCTGTGGACCTGCCGGATCCTTCATTTACCGACACAAACTCGGACGGTATTGACGGAGATGCGTCAATGTCCATATTTGTAGATGTGATTTCAGGTGATGATGCCGCCGACGGGTCATTGGATAACCCTAAAAAAACTATTCAGGCTGCAATAGATGCTGCCGTACTTTCGGGCAAACCGAGTGTGCTGGTTTCTATCGGCACTTATAATGAAAGCATAATGCTGGCTGCAGGGGTTTCTGTTTACGGCGGCTATGCCGCGCATAACTCATGGGCGCGCGGCACGGCGAATGAATGCATAATATCAGGCGGCGTCACTGCTGTGACGGGGGACAATGCAGATGATGTAACCCTTGCATTGTTAAGCGTTAACAGCGCCAACAATACCGTACAGGGCGGTGCGTCGGTCGCTGTGTTTCTGAAAAACTGCGATAATATAATAATAGAATCATGTTCTTTTACCTCGCGCAATGGCGGAAATGGTGCTAATGGTATGAACGGAATGGAAGGTACAGCAGGTACTATCGGCGGCAGTGGAAACCCGGGATGCGAAAATGACGACGGGATATGCGGTGCCTGCAGCAGGCCGGCCGGAGGTACTGCCGGAGTATGCAGCTGGGGAAGGAACGGCGGCGCAGGCGGATACCCGGGGCTTGGCGGGAGCACAGGTGCTTCCGGAGTTTCAGCCGTATCACCGGGCAGTGGTGGTGCGGGTGGCGCTGGTGGATTAACTGCAAATAACGGTCAGCCAGGACAGCCCGGTAATGCAGGTGCAAACGGCACAAATGGAGCATCAGGATTATCGGCTGGAGTATTTACTTTGTCGGGTTACACGGCATCAGGCGGTGAAAGCGGCGCTGACGGTGATCACGGCTATGGAGGCGGAGGGGGAGGCGGCGCCGGCGGCGGTGTCAGCGGTTTTTGTGACTGGTATGGTACTTCCGGAGGAGGAGGCGGCAGTGGCGGACAGGCAGGCTCGGCCGGTACGGCAGGCACGGGCGGAGGCGCCTCTGTCGCGCTGATGCTTTTTGACTGCACGGGGGTTGTTATAAATAACACTCAGTTGGCAACAGGCAACGGAGGCATAGGCGGTAACGGAGGAACAGGCGGCAGCGGAGGCAACGGCGGAGCAGGCGGCAGCGCGGGAGCATACTCGGCAAGCCAGGGAACAGCAGGCAGAGGAGGCGCGGGCGGCAACGGAGGAAAAGGCGGCAACGGCGGTTCGGGCGGAGGAGGAGGAGGCGGCCCTGTGATAAACATAGTTTACAGCACAACGGCACCTGTATTAAGCGGGGTAACATATGTTTTGGGAACAGCGGGTAACGGAGGCGCGGGCGGGAATGTTGGACAAAACGGTTTGAGCCAGAACACATATCTGATACCGTGAGACAGCTAAAAAAGAGGCGGGTTTGAAACCCGCCTTTTACACCGGAAAAAACGTGTTGTTGTAATAGTAGAGGAGGGTCTGTGACCCTCCTGTTTTTTTGTACTCTGCCGAATCTGTTTGCAGCGTTAATTCAGACATTCCCGGGTTCGCATGTAACTGCGCATGCTGTGTATACCTGCCAGTAAAGCAGGCAGAGGCTCAGACAATGACCTGAAATATGATAAATGCAGGCGGTAAGACTAAATAGGAGGACGGTGATGGCGCGAATTCACGGACTGATTGCTGTAGTGATGTTATTTGCGGCGTTTTTGGCCGGCGGGTATGTGGTGTTCAGGGATTCAATGGTGTTTGGAGTTATATATGCCGCTGTGATAGCGGTTTTTTTTATTGTTATACCGGCTGTGTACTGCGAGAAATGTCCATGCAGGGATAAATGTATGCATGCCATACTCGGCCCTATCTCAAAATTTATCCGGCCGCATCCGGATAAATCCTACTATACTGCAATGGATGTGGTTTTAACACTTGCAATCGCAGCAGCAGCTGTGGTTTTCCCCCAGCTATGGCTCTTGAAAGATATTCCCCTGCTGATTTTTTACTGGGCGGCGGTAGGGTTGGCGGCGGGTGAAGTATTATTGTTTGTATGCCGCGGCTGCGAAAATGAGAAATGCCCCATGAAGAACATTTTAGGAAAACCATTACAAAACAGAAATAAACCGATGTAGAATCAAGTGTAAAAGAATCAGGTGTCAAGTCAGGGCCTGACACCGGGTTTTATTACATTAAGCGGTACCGCCTGACGGCGCACAGGGTGATTGGCCGAGTGCTATCTTCTAAACAACAAATGTTTTGTGGAACTTAAACGGTTCTTTTCTGTCAAATAATCTGATTTAAAATAGTGCCGGTAAGGAGTAATTTTGAGCATAAAAAATGTTTTTTATAAGGGGATTCTGGCAGGTATTGTATTTTTGGTTTTTTCTCCGGGTTCTATAGCGTTTTCCACATACGCCTCGGCGCCTGTTACAGGTACTGTAAATAATATACTCATTCTTTTGGCTGATTTTTCGGACAGTCCCGCAGATGTACCCGCCTCGGACATAAATACGTTTCTTAACGCGCCGGGAACGAACCTGTACGGGCTGAACGGATCGGTGAGGGATTATTTTCTGGATGTTTCAAAAGGCAGGCTGACCCTGAATTTTCAGCCGATGACATACTATTACAGGGCAGCTCACCCGAAAAGTTATTACGTTGGACTGGGCCTTCCTGCGGGGTGCAGGGCTCTTGCTCTGGAAGTCCTGAATCATCTTGAAGCAAGCGGTTTTGACTACTCCACAATAGCAAAAGTGCCCGGTACAAACAGGTTCTTCGTCGGGCTTCTCTACGCAGGTTCTCCCATCAGCTCAGCTCATCGCTCAGGTCTGACTTTCTCTGCGGACGGCGTAAGCTGCCGGTACTATTTCACAGATGCGATAGGCCAATTCAGCAGCAGCCCGCGAATGGGTATATTTAACCATGAACTGGGGCATACAATTACCGAGTGGATTGATCTTTATCAGGTGCCGTATGCGGGTATGGGTTCCGGAGTGGGGGAAAACTGCCTTATGAGCAGTATTATGTTGAACACAAACCCCGTGCCTCCGTCACCATACTTAAGAGATGTTTCAGGCTGGCTTGTTACGAGGACGGTTGACACAGTGACGCCATGTTTGTCGGTTACGATAAAGGCCAACACATACGAGGCCTACAAACTTGTGAACCCCGCGAACCCCCGCGAAGTGTTCTATCTGGAAGCGGTCCAGAAAAAAGGCAGGTACGAAGGGATATTCAACAGCGGCCTGCTTATCTGGCATGTTGACGAAACCATGAACACAAATGAAAATCCCGGATTTACGCCGTCCCAGCATCTGATGGTTTCTTTTGAACAGGCGGACGGACAATATCATTATGAAAACAGGGCCCACCCGGGTGCTGCTGACGACTACTTTGACGGTGTGTTTGGCACTGTTTTTAACAGCGCTTCCAGCCCTGACTCGAAATGGTGGAGCGGAGCGGACTCAGGACTTGATGTCACAATTGAAGGCTGGGATGGTGACGTGCTAAGGGTAACATTTAATAACAATAATTGTTTTACAGCCACCCCGACAATTACTGATACGCCTCCTGTTGCGCCTACAGCCACTGAGACTGTGTGCGTTGCCAATTGCCCGGGAATGGAATGGGAGCAAAAAGCCGCGGGTACTGTTTTTAGCCGCGCAGGGATGGGAATGCTTGTCCATGACGGAAGACTCTGGATGCTTGCGGGGGCTGGCAAACGGGATGTCTGGTCATCGTTTGACGGCATCGCGTGGACTCAGGCCACGGCAGCTGCGGACTTCCCGGATCTTAGCGATTCAAAATTTGTCACGCTCAACGGGAAAATGTACATGATAGGTGGCGGCAATTCTGCTCAGGTGTGGTCGTCTGCGGACGGCATAAGCTGGACCACGGAAACTTCGTACGCGGGGTTCGGCATGAGAAGGGGTTTTGCGGCCGTGGTTTTTAACGGCAGAATTTATGTCATCGCGGGCAATGTGAACGGCACACCGGTAAATGACGTGTGGTGGTCTTCTGACGGGAAAATGTGGAACAGGGCTGTTAAATCAGCGGGTTTCAGCCCCAGGAGCATGCTGTCGGCAGTTGTTCACAACGGCAGAATATATGCGGCTAACGGAGCCTTTGACGGCAATGTCGTCAGCGTTTATTATAACGACGTATGGTCAAGCGCTGACGGTGTAAACTGGGTGCAGGAAACCGCAGCCGCGCCTTATGCCGCAAGATGCGATTCAAACCTTATTTCGTACGGGGGACATATGTACATGACCGCCGGGGTGAGCGGTATTTTTACCCCGAGCTATAATGACGTGTGGGCTTCGGCTGACGGCAAAATCTGGACGCAGAAAACAGCTGCAGCTGCATTTGTGTCAAGGTTCAGAGCCGGGTCAGCGGTGTTCCAGGGGAAAATGTGGATAGCAGGCGGAAGTTCTGCTGCAGGATCTGTTCAGAATATTTGGTGTTCGCCGGGAGGCGCAGTTGCGACGGCTACTGCCGGGCTTACTCATACACTTACTCATACTCCCACTGCTGTAATCACTGCGACGGAAACAGCAACAGCCACGTTGACAGCAACTGTAACTGTAACTGCAACTGCAACGCAGACTCCTGATAATACTCCTGTGCCGACTGATACGCCTACGCAGTTTTTAACGCCGGCTGAAACATATACGGCTACGGCAGTTATGACTGCAACAAACACGGTAACAGAGGGGCTCGCGGTGACATTTACCGCAACCTGCACGCAGACTCCGGGTGTTGATTTTACTGCAACTGTCACGCCGGTTGAAATTGCGGCAGGGAGTGTTTTTGCTTATCCCAACCCATATACCCAGCACGCAGGGTTCCTGAACATAAACTGCGTGCTGAACGGTTCTCCGGTAAAGGCCGGAATCAGGGTGTACTCAAGCGCCTATAGGCTTGTATGGGACAGCGGGTGCTATCCTGCATCAAAGGGAGTCAACAATCTGAGGCTGGAAGGCGCAGGGTTGAACAGGCTATCCCCGGGCACATACTACTATTACGTATATTCTCTCCAAGAAAATGGAAAAACCGTGAAGAGCAGAATTGAGACGCTGATAGTACTAAAATAAGAGTAAGGAAAGACGGCGGGTGCAGGGGTTGTAAGCCGGAAAAGACGCAAATAAAAAATTCATTCCCGAGAAGATTTAAAAAAAATAAAATGTCTGGTTTTAACCGGCCTCTTATGTTAACCTAATGAATGGGTTAACCAATGTTAATCTGTTAAAAATGTTAACACAGGAGGGCGTATGGAAAGAAAGGAGTTTTACAGCATTCCGGAACTGGCAAAACTGATGCACATAAGCAGGATTGCGGTTTATAAGAAGGTAAAGAAGGGGCAGATAAAGGCAAAAAAAACCGGCAGGGATTATGCGATTTCTTTTGATGAAGCGGGATCTTTTATGCTTCGTGAAGAAGAAGTTGAAGAATACGGGAGGCAGATAGTTTTCAAGCCTGATGAAAAAACAGGCGGAATTGAAATCACTGTGTATGACGAAAGCCTGTGGCTGAGCCAGCTGCAGATTGCCCATCTTTTTGGAGTAAATGTGCCTGCTGTTTCCAAACACCTGAAAAACATATTTGCACAAGGGGAACTCAACGAAACGGCAGCTGTTTCCAAAATGGAAACAGTTCAGCTTGAGGGCGGAAGATACGTGAAAAGGTCGGTGGATAAATATAACCTGGATGCCGTCATATCGGTCGGATACAGGGTGAATTCATCAAAAGCCACCAAATTCAGAATATGGGCTACAGATGTTCTTAAAAAATACATGGTCAAAGGGTATGCGATAAATGAGAGAGTGCTGAGGGAAAAGTTAAAGGCATTCGAAGGTCTGAAAACAGCCGTTGATATAATGGCAAGATCTATGTCTGATGAAAACTTCATAGGGCTGGAAGCCGAGCTCATATCAGTAATTAAAAGCTTTGCCGACTCTTTGAATATCCTGCAGGACTACGATGACATGAAACTAAAAGCGGCAGGCAGAAGCAAACAGGAGTATGAGCTTACGTTTGAGGGCGCGGCCGGTGTGATTGAAAAAGCACGGGCTGAATATGTGAAGCAAAGAAAGGCCTCGGCGTTGTTCGGCAAGGGCAGGAGTGAAAAACTAAAAAGCCTGATAGGAGCGGTCAACCAGTCTTTTGCGGGGAAAGACTTATACAAAACCGCGGAGGAAAAAGCCGCGAATTTGCTGTATTTTGCCGTAAAAGACCGCCCCTTTACCGACGGCAATAAGAGAATAGCAGCCATCTTATTTTTACACTATCTGGCAAAGAACCGCCTGCTCTACAGGGCTGACGGGGCAAAAACCATAAGCTCAGGGGCACTTGCCTCGCTCACTCTTTTAATCGCGATAAGCGCACCGGCGGAAAAAGACACGATGGTGAAGGTTGTAATGAATGTGATGAGGGCGGGGTGAAAGACGAGTGTAAAGGTGCGAAGGTTGAAAATACAAAGACTTTTAACAGGCAAAAGACGAGTGTGAAGGTGAGGCAGGTGTGCGGTACATTACCACTATCTGAAAAATTGTAATAGATCTTTTTCGTTGTATTTAAATCATATTGCTGTAAACTGTTTTTTACCATATCGTTTTGCTTTGCAAAATGAAAAAGACATTTAAAGGGGGAATAATGAAAAAAATAATTTATTTGGCTGCTTTGTTGTTATGTTTTTGCGTATCGCACGCATCTGACCCGGAATTTTCCATATACAGGGAGGTTAAGGGTTTTCCAAATCTTCCCGTAAACGTTGCTGTTGATCCATATCACCGGTATGTTGCTGTTGCAGATAATAAAAAACAGGTTTATGTTTATGACATAAAAAATGACAAGCTCTTGCAGAACATACAGGGTTTCGCCGGCAACATGCGTGCCATGAGTTTCAGTCCGGACGGGAAATATCTGGCAGGTGTATACCAGCCGGGGTATGACGCGCAGATGGTAATGATGAGTACTGCCGATGCTGCGACAAAGCCGATGGGAGTGAAACAGCCTGCGGTTGAAATACCGGGTTACAGGCCTGAAAAATTAAAGTTTTTTAAATTTCCATACGCTGAAGACACCGGATACTTTGCGGCGTTAGGGACAAATTACTACATTAATTTTGCGGCTATTGATTCTAAAACAGGAAGCCCGCGGATGACCGGGAAATTTACGGCAAGGCCTGGAGCTGAGTTTGGCTCAATAACAGGGCTTGATTTTTCGATAGACAGAAAGCATTTTGCGACAGGAGGAAATGGCAGTAAAAACAACACAGGCGATAATGTATGCATCTGGCAGACCCGGAAGATTAAAACAGACTATCTCAGCCCTGATCCCTCCCCTGAAAGGGTGAAGCCCGATCTTGTTCTGGAAAAGGGATACGGGCCTCTTAGTTTTAATCCTGACGGTGAAAGCATAGCTGTCTGCTGTAAGTATGGAACTTCAATATACATATACAAATACAAATTATATTCCAAAAAAGTTACTGACCGCTTAAAAATCAAAGACATGAAATACGACGAGCAGGCGTATGAATTGAAACAGGAGGAACTAAGACACATTGACACAGGCGGGGACATAGATACCATTGGGTATCTCCCGGGTGCGCTTGATTCTCTCGTAGTGGGGTTAAAAGGAAAGGAAGCGCCCATAAAGATTATAAACACAAAGACCGGAAAAGAAATATCAGTCATGAACGGGACCGGTATTTATTACAAGCCGTTTGCGTTCTCTGATTCCGGTTATCTGTTGGCTTACGCTTTTCGTGATGAAACCGGAGGTGTTTACGGTATAAGGGTGCTAGCCAGGAAAGAATAGGAAGGACTATGTTTTAATGACTTAATAAAATGGAAGGTTAAAGGCGTCGGGCAAGGAAATAGCAGTGATTCAATAACTTGTGTATTCTGTCTTTTGGCTGTATTTCAAACTTTGTTACACTCCCCAATTCAAGCCTTGCCATATTAAACCCTTTATAATATAATAATTAAAATTTGCACATATACTTATGCGCGCGGCCGGGAAAATATGCTTTTTTCCCGATTTTTGCCTTTATTCAAAGGAGAAAAATTGGAAATTAGACGGGCACGGATACAGGATGCATACAAAATACAGGAACTTATAAAAAAATACTCCGCAGAGGCAGATCTGCTGAAAAGGTCTATTGCAGACCTCTACTCACAGATACGGGATTATATCGTGGCTTTTGACGGAAAGAAACTCGCAGGTGTTATTGCGGTTCACGTTTACTGGGAGGATTTATCTGAGATACGCTCTTTCGTGCTTGAAAAAAGGTACAGGGGAAAAGGTTACGGTGCGATGCTGCTTGAAGAAGCGCTTAAAGAGGCAAAGAACGTAGGCACTAAAAAAGTTTTTGCCCTTACCAAAATTCCGGATTTTTTCAAAAAAAACGGTTTCAGGCCAATACCAAAAAACAAGCTGCCCCATAAAATATGGAAAGACTGCTTCTCGTGCCCAAAATTCCCGGACTGTGACGAATCGGCGCTCATACTCAATATTTTTAAAAAGGGAGCGAAATGAAGGAAAAACAAAGGGAGATTACGGTCAGTTTTGACGTGTCCGTAAAAGAGCAGGAAGGAAAATTCATAGGCGAGTGCACGGAGATGCCCGGGCTTGTGGTCTCGGGCAAAAGTCCCGGCGAGGTTGTAAAAAATATCAAAGCCGCGATACCGCTTTACCTGCGCTATGTGCCTAAAGAATCCTTCATACCGGTATTTGACAGCCCCTCCACACCCATCATATACGACTTTCAGGAATTTAACGGCAGACTCTACGCCTGCACAAACAAAGATTCCGTAATCCGAAGCACGACAGGCGACGTGGGCGCGTGGGAACAGCTCTCGATTGCAAATATTTTTTCCCCATATTTCAACCCTCCTGTAGGCAGGACGAAATCATTCAGCGAGGAGGGGCTGGGGGACTATACTCCGCAGGTTTACTGTCTAAAAACTTTTAACGACCTCGGCACTACAAAACTTTTCAGCGGCACAAACGCAAACGGCGGGATATATGAGACTATAGACGGCGAAAAGTGGAGCCTCTCTTTTAACAGCGGTGAGGCGAGGATACACTGCCTTGAGGCTTTTAAGGGCAGGCTTTTTGCAGGCACCTCAACAGAGGGAAAAGTATACAGCTATAACGGCAGCCACTGGGTGGTATCGCTCAACACCCCTGAACTCGCGATAGCCTGTTTCGGGCTTTTCAGGGATTATCTTTACGCAGGCACTTACCCCAACGGGATGATATACCGCACCTCTGACGGTGTTAACTGGCAGAAGGTTTTTGACACAAACCAGAGTTTCATAAATGATTTTTATGTTTTTCAAAACAGGCTCTACGCCTCCACCTCAAAAGCCTCGGGCGGGCTTATTTTTATGACTGAGGACGGCACCAACTGGGTGGAAAACTTCTTTTCTGAAAAGGATGTAAACTTCTACAGGTTTGTCTCGTTTGCCAACAGCTTATACGTGGGCAGCGGAGACAACGGCAGGATATATAAAAGCCTTGACGGAAAAAAATGGGAGCTCGCTTTTCAGACCGATGAGGAGGACATCAGGGCGATATGCCTTTTCAACGGATACCTTTATTTCGGTTCCTCTCCAAAGGGGCGTATTTTCAGGACGACAATCAGCAACACCCCGCCGCCGAGCGTGCATAATGTTAAAATTTCCGAGATTACCTCCCACAGCGCGGTAATAACCTGGGACACTGACAGGGAAGCGAAAACCATAATTGAATACGGAACCGACGAGGCCTATGGCAACAACATAGTAAATGAGTTAAAAACAGCAAAGCACAGGATAACCCTCAACAACCTCAAGTCACTGACGGATTACAGTTTCAGGATACTCACATATTCCGACATAGGCAGTTTTTCCGGGGTGGCTGAAAACTATAAATTCACCACCACTGCGGCGGTAACGCCGGTGCTCTCATCGCAGACACACCCCGAGCAGAACCGCTGGTACAATAAAGCGGACGCAGAGGTGTTTTGGGGCGTGCATTCTGATGTTAAAAACTATCTTTACCTTGTGGACAGAAATCCGGAGACAAAGCCTGACCCTGCGAAATGCCAGGCAACGGTAAAGGAAAGCGTGGTGCTTAAAAATCTGGACGAAGGCGTGTGGTACTGCCACGTCCTCATAGAGGACAAGGCCGGCAACATCAGCCCCGAGGTTTCGCACTTTACAATCAGAGTGGACACAGCGGCGATGCCCCCTGAGGTCACTTCCGCGACTCATCCTGACGCCTCCAGATGGTACAACAACAATATGCCTGTCTTAAAGTGGGAGGCGCCGGAGGATCTCTCGGGCATAGAGGGCTATTACTATGTAATAGATGAAGTGCCCGGCACCGTGCCCAATGAAAAAACAGGCGCTTATACGGAAGACACCCACATAAAAACGCCGCCGCTGGAAGAAGGGGTAAAATATTTCCACGTAGTTTCAAAGGACAAGGCGGGCAACACCGGTACAAAAGCTTATCACTTCAGGCTCAACATAGACACGCAGGTCTCCCCGCCTGTCGTGACCTCCAGGACGCACCCTGACGAAAAGTCCTGGTATAACGAAAAAGAAACAGAGGCGCATTTTGCGCGGCCCCATGACCTATCCGGAGTGGAGGGGTTCTTTTACTGCGTTGATGCAAAGCCCGATACAGAGCCCCACGAATCAGAGTGGGTTTATACGGCGTCAAGCGACATAAAACTGCCCGCGAAAACAGACGGCACATGGTATCTGCACGTCAAGACAAAAGACTCCGCGGGCAATATTTCAAAAGAAACCACCCACTACAGGTTTAACATAGACACTCAGGCACTGCCTCCGAATATATCGTCGGTAACCCACCCCGACCCGCACAAATGGTACAATATAAAAAAAGCGCAGTTTAAAATCAGCCAGCCTGAGGATTTATCCGGCACAGAAGGGTATTATTATTCCATTGACAACAATGAAAAATCAGTTCCTGACGACACCTGCTCCTGGACGGACAAGGACACAATATTTTCCGGAGACTTAAAGGACGCAGGCTGGTTCATACACGTTACCACAAAAGACCGGGCAGGCAACATCGGCAAAGCGGCCTCCCATTACAGGTTCAATATAGACACTGCTGCAAAACCGCCGAAAGTCATGTCAAAGACGCACCGCGACGAAGAAATGTGGTACAGCAACGCCATCCCTGAGCTTCACTGGGATACACCGGAGGATCTGTCAGGCGTCGAGGGTTATTACTACTGCTGCGACCAGAAAAACAATACCGTCCCCGCGCGGGAGACCGCGGAGTGGACGACGTCAAACCAGGTATCGCTGCCGAGGCTGCAAGACGGCATATGGTATTTCCACATAATTTCAAAAGACAATGCGGGAAACACCGGCTGGGAAGCGTCGCACTTCAGGATGAAAATAGACACCGCTGTTGAGGCGCCGAAGCTCAGCTCGCCGACGCACCCTGACGAGGCAAAGTGGTACAACAACCCGGTCATAAAGCTCGGCTGGACCGTGCCGCAGGACCTCTCCAAAATAAAACAGTTCCACTATCTCTTCTCGCGCGAGAAGCATATGAAGCTGCTTCCCGAGATGACGATTACAACAGACAAACGTGAGGCTGAAATACAGGTGGATTCCGAGGGCATTTTCTTCTTTCATATCGTAAGCGAGGACAATGCAGGCAACATCGGCGAAGAGCCGGCAATATTTACAATCAATGTGGATTTAAAGGCCGACCCGCCCGAGGTCTTCTCGCCCACACACCCCAACCACGACAGGTATTACTGCGAGCGCAGCCCGGTTTTCACCATGGAAAAATCAGATGAGTTCTCGGGTGTGGAGGGTTTTTATTACAAGATTGATAAAACCCCTGATAACATGCCCGAAAGAAAGACGGGAAAATTTACAAAAGAAAGTACGGTGAAGATTACGGAACCGCTTGAAGACGGAGAATGGTATTTTCACGCGGTGTTAAAGGACATAGCCGGAAACACAGGCACGGAAGCGGCCCATTACAGATTCAAGATTGAAACAAACCCGCCTGACGTGCACCTGAAAGAGCTTAAAAAATTCGTCAACTCGGAATCTTTTGAAGTGGAGTGGGACGGCGAAGACCGGGAATCCGGCATATACGGCTTTCTTGTTGAATACAAAGAGGGCGATAAGGGCAAGTGGAAAACGTGGCTCAAAGAGACCAAAACAATGAAAGCGGTCTTCAAAGGCGAAGACGGCATCACCTACTACTTCCGCGTAAAAGCGCGCGATAACGCAGGCAACTGGTCGGAGTATTATGAAGTGGATTCGGCAAAGGTAACAATAGACGTATCCCCGCCATCGCAGGTGACACAGGTGGCGGCAAAGCCCTTGCGTGACGGCGTGGTGGGGCTTGAGTGGAACAAGGTCACAGATTCGGTCAGCGGGCTTGACTACTTCAGGGTTTACCGCTCGTCGGTCTCCGGGCAGCTCGGGATGCAGATATGCGACGACGGCGCGGTGACTGACACCAGGTTTACCGACTCTTCGCCGGATCTTGAGGACGGAATCATTTACTATTACACCATACGCGGTGTTGACAAAGTCGGAAATGAGCGCGAGAGCGGAAACAAGCAGGTGCTCGCGATTTGCGACAGGTATGCGATGCCGCCTGTCGTCCGCTCGGCAACCCACCCTATGCAGGAGCAATGGTACGCGACAAAAGACATAAACTTAAACTGGGAGACCCCGCAGGACGCAACTAAAATCACCGGTTACTACTACATATTTGACCAGATACCCGCCACCGTACCTGAGGCAAAAAACGGCACGTGGTACACTGACAATGAAATATCATTTCCGCAGACAGGCGACGGCACGTGGTATTTCCATGTAGTGTCAAAGGACGAAGCGGGAAATATCTCCGAGGAAGCCACGCACTTCCAGATTAACATAGACACGACCAGGCCGAAACCGCCTGTCATATCTTCAATCACGCACGCGGATTTCAACCGCTGGTTTAACAACAACTCGCCGTCGTTCTCCTGGACCACCCCTCCCGACCCGGCGGGGATAGAGGGGTATTATTATCTTTTTAACCAGATAAAAGATTCCGTGCCCGACATCACTACCGCGAGCTGGACGCGCGGCACCATGGCCTCGTTTGTTGATGTGCCTGACGGCACGTGGTATCTGCACGTTATTGCAAAGGATACAGCAGGCAACATATCAGCCGAGTCCTCCCATTTCCAGATAAATGTCGCAATGACTCCGCCGCCGCCTCTTGTTTACTCGCCGACACATCCCGATGAAAACAAGTGGTACAGGGAAAAAAACCTGAAAATGCAGTGGAAGGCGATGTCTTATGTAAATGACATCATAGGCTATTATTATGTGCTTGATAATTTTGAAAAGACCATCCCTTCGCCCAAAAACAGCAAGACAATGGATACAAACGCCGGGCCTGTTGAAATAAACGACGGTGTCTGGTACTTCCACATAGTATCTGTCGACAGGGAGGGCGTGATAGGAAAGACCGCGGTGCACTTCAGGGCGAGGGTCAAGACAAAAGTATCGCTCAAAGGTGCGGTTACCCAGTCAAACGGCATAATGCCGCTTCCGGGCGCCACCGTGGAGGTGCTTAAAGACGACGGTATATCCCTCGGCGTGGGTATTTCCGACAAGGACGGCAATTACATAATAGACAACCTGCCTGTCGCAAAGATAAAGGTAAAAGTGCTCGGAAAGAACCTGCCGCCGCAGATAATAGAAGACATAGAGCTGCGCTCGGACGAGCCCGAGAAAGTCCTCAACATATCTTCTGAGATATTCGCGATGTATGACGAGTCAAATGACAGGATAATATTCAACTACTTTATCCCCGAGAACAGCGCTGTAAGCATAAAGGTGTATAACGAATCGGGTAAAATAGTGGCGACTATTGATGAAAAGAAAAAAGGAAAGGCCTATAACAACTCCTTCTGGAGCGCTTCCGGTACAGAGGACGGCATATACCTCTACCAGGTCACCGCAAAGGGGGAAGTTTCCCAGAAAATTACAAGGTACGGAATAAGAAAGATAAAAAAAGAAAAGAAAAATTGAATCGCCCGGAGGTTCAGGTGAAAACTTGCAAAGCGTGCGGAGTACATAACAGGGAAAGCGCGAGCTTTTGTGCTTCGTGCGGCTCGCCGCTGCCGAAAACGGAAAAAAAGGCGGCGGTTAAGTATGACGAACGCCACAGAAAAGCGGTTATAAGGTTCTGGATAATACTCGGCGGGGTACTGGCAGTGCTCGGCGCAGCCGGGTTTGCCGCGATGTCATATTTCAAGTCGGTGTCAAAGGCTGAGGCTGTCAAAAAATATTCGCAGATTTACACTCAGGCTGATGAGCTTGCTTTTGCTTCAGTTACAGACGCCTCGTTCAGCCTTATGGGGCTGGGCTGGGGAATGAATGCCGGGCAGATAAGGCTCTTTTACCCATACTCTGCCGACAGCCGCGACCCGGACTTTGTATCTTCCATCGCGGTCAATCAGGGTGAGTTTAAAATTAAAGTGCCCCACGCCAACTTTATGAGCCTCGGCATGTATGAGGGCAGGCTTTATGCCGTAAAATTTGAGTTCGGGCCGTCAGAGGTTTTTAAGGCCGAGGCACTGAAGATACCAAATATTGATGAGATAATGTACGGCAGGTTCATCGGGCTCTTTGACGTATTTACCCGGCTCTACGGCAGGCCTATGTTTACAAAAGACGATCTGCGGGGCGCTCCGGCTTCCGCTAAAATAAAACATGTAAAGTCGGGCTCTGTCAGGGGCAAGCCGAGCAATATTTACTATTTCTGGGAAAAAGGCCAGACGCGGGCCGAACTTGTGCTATTCGGCCACGGGCACAGGCTGTATCTCACAGTGCGTTTCTTGTATATTCCGGTATGGGACAGGGAAGGTAAAAAGTAGTGGTGAGAACAGCGGTTTTTGTATCAGGCGGCGGAAGCAATCTGCAGTCCTTGATTGACGCATTTTCTTCGGGGCATATTACAGGCGGTGAAATATGCCTGGTCTTCAGCAATAAACAGGGCGCCTACGGGCTTGAGAGGGCGGCAAAAGCCGGGATCAAAACAGTGTGCCTTTTACCGAAAGATTTTGAATCAAGGGAAGCCTTTGACCTTGAAACGGCGAATGTTATGAACGCGGAGGGCATAAACTTAATCTGCCTCGCGGGATATATGCGGGTGTTGTCAAAAGTTTTTATAGATACTTATAAGGGAAAAATAATGAACATTCACCCCGCACTGCTTCCTGATTTTGGCGGCGAAGGAATGTACGGAATACACGTGCACGAAGCCGTGCTAAAAGCAGGGGTAAAGGAAACAGGCTGCACCGTGCACTTCGTGGATTACGGCACAGACACGGGCCCTGTGATACTGCAGCGCAGGGCGCCCGTGCAGGCGGGCGATACGCCTGAGATACTTCAGAAAAGGGTGTTGTCAGAGGAGCATAAGGCCTACCCTGAAGCGGTAAAACTTTTCTGTGAGGGCCGGATTAAAACAGACGGCGGTTCTGTCACAATAAAATGAGGTGAATATGTTCTGCCCGATATGCCTTTATGAATATAACCTGGAAATAAAGCTGTGCCCCGACTGCGGGGAAAAACTGGTTGAAAAACTCCCGGAAGAGGAGCAAGGCGACGCAAACCTGGAAACCGCCGAACTGTGCGAGGTTGAAAATGATCTTGACGCGGCGCGCCTGACATCCATGCTCGCCGACCAGGGAATACACAGCTTTATGCGCTCAAACGTGCTGCCGAGCTCCGGGCTGGTATTGTTTGCCTTTAAACAGAGAAAAATGGGCACGATAATAATAAACAAAGAGGACCTTGAGGCTGCGAAAGAAGTTCTTAAGGATTTTAATACACAGGAGGAATGAGATGTTAAAAGTAAAAAGGGCACTTATGAGCGTTTCCGACAAAACAGGGCTGGTGGATTTCGCGCGCTCTCTCTCGGAGATGGGTGTTGAAATAATATCAACCGGCGGCACAAAAAAAGCGCTGCTTGACGCAGGCGTAAAGGCGGTTGACATATCGGATGTTACCGGTTTTCCGGAGATGTTGGACGGCAGGGTAAAAACGCTCCACCCGGTCATACACGGCGGGCTGCTGGCCCTGCGCGAAAAGAAAGAGCACATGGAAACCATCGCGGCGCATAAAATCAACCCCATAGATATGGTGGTGGTCAACCTTTACCCTTTCAAGGAAGTAATACAGAAAGAGGGTATTTCAATAGAAGAGGTCATAGAAAACATAGACATAGGCGGGCCCTCAATGCTGCGCTCTGCGGCAAAAAACGCACAGTCTGTCGCGGTGATTACAGAAGCTTCAGATTATGCAAGGGTAATAGGCGAACTGAAAGAGGGCGGGATCAAGGATGACACGCTCAGTTATTTAAGGGTAAAGGCCTACAGGACCACCGCTGATTATGATTCCTACATATCAGACTACCTCGGAAGCAGGATTTTAGGCGACGTGCTGCCCGAGAGAATTTCCATATCCGCCGATAAAAAGCAGGAAATGCGTTACGGAGAAAACCCCCACCAGAAAGCGGCGTTTTATGAATTTTCAGGATACCCCGAGACAGGCCCGGGTTCGGCTGTACAGCTTCACGGAAAAGAACTCTCTTTTAACAATATTTATGATATGGACGCGGCTATGACAATCTCTTCGGCTTTTGACGAGCCGTGCGCGGTCATAATCAAGCACGCGAACCCCTGCGGTGTTGCGGTATCGGATGACATCACGGACGCCTATGTAAAGGCGTACGAGGCAGACCCGCTATCGGCTTTTGGCGGAATCTGTTCCATGAACAGGCCGTGTACAAAAGGAATAGCCGAAAAAGTGGACAAGATGTTTATGGAGGTAATAATCGCCCCTGATTACGAGGCTGAGGCACTGGAGATACTCAAAAACAAGAAAAACATCAGGATAATGAAACTGCCTGAAAAGAAAAAGGGAGAAGCGTACGGAATCAAGAAGATGGATATAAGAAAAGTGACGGGCGGGCTTCTCGTGCAGGAGCGGGATACGAAAGAAACAAACGCGGGGGATTTAAAGGTGCTGACCAAAAAAACGCCTGACGAAAGTCAGATAAAAGACATGCTTTTTGCGTGGAAGGTGGCAAAGTTCGTAAAGTCAAACGCGATAGTGGTAGCAAAAGACGGGGTTGCCGTAGGCATAGGCCCCGGACAGACCAACAGGGTGGGTGCGGTGGCAATTGCCATAAAAAATGCCGGGGAAAAGGCGCAGGGTGCGGCTCTCGCGTCAGACGCATTTTTCCCGTTTAGGGACAATGTTGACGCGGCCGCGGCGGCCGGTATAAAGTCTATAATTCAGCCCGGAGGCTCGGTAAAGGACGCCGACTCAATCGCGGCTGCGGATGAGCACGGCATAACAATGGCGTTTACCGGGGCCAGGCATTTTAAACACTGATAATAAAAGGCGGAAGTTAAAATGAAACCAATCGAAGAACAGCTCAAGGTAATCAAACGCGGTGTTGTGGATATTGTAACCGAAGACGATCTTATAAAAAAACTCAAAAAGGACAAGCCTCTCACGATAAAACTCGGCATTGACCCTACGGCGCCGGACATACACCTCGGCCACACGGTTGCGTTAAACAAACTCAGGCAGTTTCAGGATCTGGGCCACAACGCCGTACTGATCATAGGCGACTACACGGCCATGATAGGAGACCCGAGCGGCCGCAGCTCGGAGAGGCCGGCGCTTACAGCCGAAGATGTAAAAAAGAACGTGGAGGCCTACACCTCGCAGGTGGCAAAAATACTGGACCTTTCAAAACTTAAAACCGTTTACAACAGCGCGTGGTTCGGCGCGATGAATTTTGACAGCACCATCAAGCTCATTTCAAAATTCACCCTTGCGCAGATGCTTGAGCACGATACATTTGAAAAACGCTACAAAGAAGGGACTCCTCTCGGGTTTCATGAACTGCTTTACCCTGTGATGCAGGGGCATGATTCGGTGGAGATAAAATCAGATATTGAGTTGGGCGGCACTGACCAGCGCTTTAATGTTATAGCGGGAAGATACCTGCAGAAAGAGTCGGGCGCAGAGCCGCAGGTGGGGCTCTTTACGCCTATCCTCACAGGGCTTGACGGCAAAAACAAAATGAGCAAGTCCCTTAACAACTACATAGGGCTTAATTTCACTCCTGAGGATATGTTCGGAAAAGTGATGTCAATAACCGACGGGCTCATGGCGCAGTACTTTGAACTTTTAACAGATGTGGCTGTAGAGGAGATTGAAGCCATGAAATCTGCGGTTGCCGCCGGCACGAACCCTGTTGACTACAAGAAAAAATTGGCCTATGAAATAGTGAAAAAGTACAACAGCCGCGAAGCTGCGGAAAAGGGCAGTGATTTTTTTGAAAAAGCTTTCAGTAAAAAGGAAATTCCTTACGAAGAGAATACCAAAATCTGGCAGGAAGTTTTTGGAAATGAAGTTTCAATGACCGCTGCGGAATTTGTAAAAAAAATGGCCGGCGGATCGGGTTCGGAAGCCCGGAGGATAATAGAGCAGGGCGGGTTTTATATTGGCGAAGAAAAAATCACAGACCCCAAGGCGCAGGTATGTAAACCGGCGGTTTCGCTTGCCTATAAAATAGGAAAGCGAAATTTTGGGCTGGTTAAGGCAGGATAAACTTGCACCTTTTCATATCAAAAAAAATATTCTGCCACAAGTGCGGCGGCAAGCTGTCAAAAAAGAATGACAACATACTGGTGCGCAAGTATTGTGAAAAGTGCGGCAGGTTTTATTATAACAACCCGCTTCCCGCTGTGGCAGTGGTGGTACGGCAGAACACAGGCGTACTGCTGGTAAAGCGCGGCATAGCGCCTGCAAAAGGGTTGTGGGCGCTGCCGGGAGGATTCATAGAAGGAGCGGAGTCGCCGGAAAAAGCTGCACTGAGGGAGTTAAAAGAAGAAACAGGGTTAAAGGGTAAAAAAGCCCGGATTCTGGGGATTACCGCCGAGAACACAATCTTTTTTGGCGGGATTCTGGTAATAGGAGTGGAGGTATACGGCGTGTCGGGAAAGCTTAAAGCAGGAGATGATGCCGCTGAAGCGGCTTACTATGAAAAAAATAAAATTCCGTTTATTCCTTTCAGGGCTCACAGGGAATTCGTAAAGAAATCATATGGCGGCGAAAACTTAAGCCGGAGGCGGGAGTGAGGCTGATAGCTGATTTACATATACACTCAAAGTATTCAAGGGCCACAAGCCCTGACATGAACCCCGTTGAAATAACAAAATGGGCCGATAAAAAGGGCATTGCCGTAATCGGCAGCGGTGATTTTCAGCACCCGGCCTACTTCGGTGAATTAAAAAACAAGCTTGAGCCGGCTGAACCGGGTCTTTTTAAGATAAGAAAACAAAAAACCAAATCCAGAATAATGCTTTCAACCGAGATTTCAAATATATACAAGCAGGGCGGAAAGGTAAGAAAGATACATACTCTGGTGTTTATGCCGTCGCTTGATTCCGGGGAAAAGTTTTCAAAAAAACTGGCCTCGATGGGAAACACCGCGGCTGACGGCAGGCCGATACTCGGATTTTCCGCCAAGGAGCTCGTGAAAATAGCACTTGATATTGATGCTGACGCGATGGTGATTCCGGCGCACGCGTGGACACCGTGGTTTTCTGTCTTTGGCTCCAAGTCAGGCTTTGACTCGCTTGAAGAGTGTTTCGAGGAGATGACGCCTCATATCAAGGCGATAGAAACAGGGCTCTCCTCCGACCCTGACGCCAACAGGCGCATATCATTCCTGGATAAAATCGCGATGATATCAAATTCAGACGCTCATTCGCCGGCTAAAATAGGCAGGGAGGCAAATGTCTTTGACTGTGAATTAAGTTATTTTGAGATAAAAAAGGCCATACAGTCGCGAAGCCTGAAGAAGTTTCTTTATACGGTTGAGTTTTTTCCCGAGGAGGGCAAATACCACTATGACGGGCACAGGCTTTGCGGCATAAATTACCACCCGCGTGAATCAATCGCGGCAAAAAACCGCTGCCCTGTCTGTTTTAAACCCCTGACTCTCGGAGTGCTTCACAGAATAGAGGAGCTCTCTGACAGGCCGTGGGACTTTAAACCAAAAGGCGCAGTGCCGCAAAAGCATATGATACCGCTTGAAGAGATAATTGCAGATGTTAAAGATGTCGGGGTGCAGAGCAAGAAAGTAAGAGCCGAGTACGAACTGCTGCTCGCAAAAGGCGGAACTGAGTTTGAAATTCTCCTGGATCTGCCGGAGGTGGAACTGGTGAGGATTGCGGGCGAAAAGACGGCAGAGGCCATAATGCGCGTACGGGAGGAAAAGGTAAATATTATTCCGGGTTTTGACGGTGAGTTCGGAAAAGTTTCCATATTCCGGGATATAGAAAAAGATAGGGCGGTCAACATACAGATGAAAATGTTCGGCGGCCGTGATGAATAAAAAAGTAAAAACAGCGCTTGCCGCGGCCGCTGTACTTTTTGTTATATTTAACGCGGCGGTTAATATCGTATTGAAAAAGGCCCTTGCGGGCGCCGCGCCGGGGGTTTCGTTTATTTTTGCCGTCTCACCTCTGCCTGACAGGGTGATACTTGCAGGTGTGAAAGCGGGCGGTTTCAGCTGCCCTGCAGCGCTGGTTGACCTAAACCTTAAGGCGCTGGCCGGGAAAAATTTCAGGAGGTCGCTGGACGGTGTAATTCTCATAAAACCTTCTTTTATATACACCAAAAAAGAGGTGAAATCACAAAACGCGGCGGCAGCCGGTGCAATACTGCCGCACTGCAGGTACATAAATATACTTTGGGGGAGTTTTGAGTACTCTGATCCGGGGCGTTCCCTGCGTTTCGGGCTGTATTCGGTAAACGGAAAGAGTGAATACGCAGCCTCTCAGGTAAAAAGCGGCGAGTTTATGGCCTTTGATTTAAAAGGGCGCATACAGGATGACAAAAGATACCCTGTGGAACTGAAGTTTTTTTACTTTCCATATTTCATAAACAGGTTTCATATGACAGTCATGGCTGAAAATGTTGATGCCAGAATTTTTGAACCTTTCTTCGCGGATTACAAACTGGTGATTGACAGCGGGGAAATAAACCTTGCGGTACAGGTAACCGGGGAGAACAGAAGGGTGAGGCTCGCAAATGCAATGGAAATTAGGGGGCTCAAGATACGGGAAGACAGCGGAGGGCTGGATGTTAAGCACCTCTTCGGCGTTTCTTATGAACAGATGGGCAGGTTTTTGACAGACGCCGGCGGAAACATGAGTGTTGATTTTGAGTTTGAAGCGCCTGATTCCGAAATTGCCTCGCTTCCGGCGCTGTACGGAAAGCGTTTCGCAAGGGAAATGGGAGACAGAATAAAACTTGGCATCGTGACCGCGCCTCTGCGCAGCGCGGCCGATTTGCTGTGGAATCTGACCGGAGAAAATGTGGTAAATTTTTTAAAACTCTTTGAAGAAAAAGAAGAATAAAAGGAGGAATTCATGGAACAGTACAGAAGCAGGTATGTGCTTGAGGATATTGCTGATGATTCGTGGAGAATGTTCAGGATAATATCGGAATTTGTTGACGGGTTTGAAGCCCTCGGCCACATAAAGAAAGCGGTTTCAATTTTCGGTTCGGCGAGGGAGCCCGAAGACGGCAAATATTATAAAGACGCGGTTGAAACAGCGAGGCTTATGGCCGGCAAGGGGTTTTCCGTCATTACGGGCGGAGGCGGGGGAATAATGGAAGCCGCCAATAAGGGGGCTTTACAGGCAAAAGGGACATCCATAGGCCTTAACATCTCGCTGCCGCACGAGCAGAAACCAAATCAGTATTCAAACATAAAAATAGGTTTTAGGTACTTTTTCGCACGAAAGGTTATGTTTGTGAAATATGCTTCGGCTTTTATTGTTTTTCCCGGCGGGTTTGGTACGCTTGACGAAATATTTGAAGCGCTGACTCTGGTACAGACGGAAAAAATAAAGCCGTTTCCCATAGTGCTTTACGGCGAAGAATACTGGAAAGGTATTGTTGGATGGATAAAGGACCAGCTCCTTGAAAACGGATATATATCAAAGGAAGACCTCAAACTCATAAAAATAGTTTCAACACCTGAAGACGCGGTAAAGGCGGTACACGCTTGGAAAAAATTAAAATAAAAGCGGTATATTTTGACGCGGGCGAGACGCTGATATACAGAAACCCCTCCCTGACAGTGCTTGCTTACAGGCGGATAAGAAAATTAAAAAAGAATATCACTATGAGGGAGGTTGAAAAAGCACTGGCAGCCTCTGCCTTGAAAATGGCGCGGGTGGTAAAAAAAGGCGTTATGAAAGACACTCAAAAGTGGGAAATGTACATATCCATTGTATTCGGAATGCTTGGCATAAAAAACGCCGCCGCCGCTTCAGGGCTTAAAGACAGGCTTAAAAGCGGTTCCAGCTTCAGGCGGTTTTCCGACGCGTTGTATACCTTAAGACAGTTAAAAAAAGCCGGGGTTAAAACCGGTATTATTTCAAACGCCCCGGCTGAACTGCGTAAAATGCTCAAAGCTACGGGCCTGCACGGCGAGGTTGGCGATATCATAGTGTCAGAGGAAGCCGGTGTAGAAAAACCGGATTTGCGGATATTTAGTATGGCGGTTAGGAACGCGCGGTGCAAACCGGGAGAGATGATATATGTGGGCGATAATTTTATCGCGGATATTGAAGGGGCGGCGGGAGCGGGTATTACCCCGCTCTGGATAAGGCGAAAGACGAGGCACGCGCAGTTTTCGTTTGCGCATCTGGCGGAGAAAAAAAGTGTTGTTGTAATAAAAAGTTTAAAGGAGGTTTTAAAGCGCCTGTGAAACTTTCAATAGTAGTCGCGGTGAGATCCCTCAGCCAATATGATAACGTAAGAAGAAATTTTGAAGGTGTTGAGAGAGATGAACTTATTCTTGCGCAGGGAAGCAACCCTTCTGCGCAGAGAAACGAAGGGGTCCGTTCCGCCTGCGGGGATATAATATACTTTGCCGACGATGATACCGCGCCCTGCCCCGGCGCGGCAGCCAAAGCTCTCAAAGCTTTTGAAAATGAGGCGGACACTGCCGTGATAGGGGGGCCGTGCCTTACCCCTAAAACAGATTCGCTGCTTCAGAAATTATTCGGGGCTGTTTTTTCGAGTGTTTTTGCCGCAGGCAGAAGCGCCTCTCGTTACGAAGCCAGGGGAAACCGCAGGGAATCAGACGAAAAAGAGCTCATACTTTGCAATATGTTTGTAAGAAAAAAAGTGTTTGAAGATATAGGCGGGTTAAGGGAAGAACTTTATCCTAATGAAGAAAATGAATTATTGAACAGGGTGAAAAAAACAGGGCTGAAAATCATTTACGACCCGGAGGTTTGTGCTGATAGAAGCCACAGGGAAAATATATTTGAGTTTTTAAAGCAGTGTTTCAGGTACGGAAGAGGCAGGGCGGAACAGATTAAGCTCGCGGGCGCGCCTTCCGATATAATCAATGGAGTCCCGGCTTTGTTTTTAATATATCTTTTAACCGCGCCTGTTTTTAAAGATTTACCATTCATATTCGCTCCGGCAATTGTTTACGCCGCGCTGGCTGCAGTATTCTCGGTGGAAGCGGCGTTTAGGCGGAAAAACATCCTGTTTTTTGCGGGGGCAATGCCGCTTTTTCCGCTGCTTCACATATATTACGGCGCAGGTTTTATAACAGGCCTGATTTTCCCCGGGGCTTCTTCAAAAAAAATAAACAAGGATGTTGTAATTAAAAAAGGCGGGTCAGAGTGAAAGTTCTTGTGCTTTCGTCGCAGGCTGCAAACACCGGTTCAAATCTCAGGGCTTTTTACATATATAAATATTTATTAAAGGCGGGAGCAGAGGCGCATTATGTCAAGCCGCCGTTTAACTCATTGCCGTTCATGGCTGATTTTTTGCTGTCAATGTTCTATTATGCATTTATGCTTTTGAACAGGCGTTATGATTTTGTTATAATCGTAAAGCCTTATCCCAATACCGTAATACCCGCACTCCTTCTGAAATTTTCCGGCGCTAAAATAATAATAGACATAGACGACCTGGACCACGGTTACAGGGGCGGAGTGTTGTCCGGCATACTGGAGCGGATTCAGAATGCGTGCTGCAAAGCGGCTGATATGTTTACCACACATAATACTTTGCTTTTAAAAAGGCTGAAGCCGGCGGCAGATAAACAGGGTAAAAAAGTATTAATGCTTAAGCAGTGCGTTGATACATCTTTTTTCAGGCCGCAAGTAAAAAAAGATGCCGTAATAGCCCTTAAAAGAAAGAATGAGGCTGTGCCCTTTCTTTTTTATATGGCGCATCTAAACATTGCAGGGTACTTGGATGAAATACTGGAAGCATTTACTAAGATGAAAAAAAATGCCGTGCTTGTAGTTGCCGGAGGGGGCCCGATGCTGAAAGGATACATACAAAAAGTGTCGCGGGCGGGATTGTCAGGCAGGGTGATTTTTACAGGGCCGGTAACTCAGCCTCAGGCGGCCTCAGCAGCGCGGGCCTGCGATTTGTGCATTGTTTACTATACAGATGCCGGGGTGAACAGATACAGGGCTTCAATGAAACTTCGCGAGTATCTGGCAATGAATATGCCCGTAGTTGCCGTCAATGTAGGGGAGATACCGTTGTTCAGAAAATTCATTTATATGTGCAGGCCTGACACGCGGGCTTTTGCCGCGGAACTTGACAGGAGGATAATTAACCTTGATAAAAGGGAGAAAAAAGGTTATAAATTTATTAGTGAAAAATATAACTGGGGTATTGAGATGAAGAATTTTTTAAAATGCCTTGAAGGGGCGAAAATTGGACAATAAGCAAAAACAGAAAAAATATCTTTCGTTTTTTAAGCCTTCGGAAGGAGTGCTGGAGCTTGGAAGCGGTTCTGGGGATTTTCTTGAATTGTGCGCTGAAAACGGATTTGACGCTGTAGGTGTTGACATAGTGGAACCCGCCGGCAAAAACAGTGCTGCATTCATAAACAGCACAATTGAAAATTTTTTGAAAAATCCCGGAATCAGGACCTTCGGCGGAATATATATGAGGCACGTAGCGGAGCACTTCTGGCCCGAAGAACTTGAGAGTGTATTTAAAATGTGCGGGCCGATACTCTCTGAGGGCGGCAGGCTGGTTGTAATAACCCCCAATATGGGAAACTTAGCGGTGTCAATGAAAAATTTCTGGGGTGATGAAACCCACAAAAGACCCTACACAGAACTCAGCCTTTCAAAGATTGCGGCAAAAGCGGGCTTTGCTGCTGTAGAATCCGGTTTTGATAACGACAGTTTTGGAAAAGGGGTTTTGAGATCCGTGGTCAGGTCATTAAGAACAATTCTGACAGGAATTCCGCACGAGCCTCCTGATATTTATGCAGTATTTGAAAAGAGGGGTGCAGCTGATGTATGAGGCAAAGTTTTATAAAAAAGAGCCGGTTAACAAGGCCCGCTGCGTATTGTGCCCTCACAGGTGCCTTATACCCAACAGAAAAAGCGGCATCTGTCTCACGAGGCAGAACACGGACGGCGTGCTATATGCAAAAAACTACGGGCAGGTGGCCTCTTACGCAATGGACCCTATAGAAAAAAAGCCCCTTTATCATTTCCGGCCGGGAAGTGAATTGTTTTCTATCGGCACCTGGGGCTGCAATTTTAAATGCAATTTCTGTCAGAACTGGAACATCTCCCAGCAGGAGGTGGTTTCGGAAAATTTTGACCCTGCGGATATCGTCGAGATAGCGCTTCACAATAAGGCTGCGGGAATTGCCTATACATACAACGAGCCTTTTATATGGTATGAGTTTGTTTATGATACGGCAAAAATAGCTAAAGAAAAAGGGCTGGCAAACGTGATTGTGACCAACGGTTTTGTATCCGAAGAGCCTTTGCGCGAGATGCTGCCGCTGATTGATGCCATGAATATTGACATAAAAGCGCCGGGAGAAAAATTCTACAGGGAAATATCAATAGGCCAGCTTGCTCCTGTTAAAAGAACCGCGTTGATTGCCTATCAGGAAGGGTGCCACGTAGAACTGACCACATTAATTATCCCCACCCTTAACGACAAGCCCGAAGAAACAGAAGAAATAGCGCAGTGGGCCGCTTCCACCATGGGAGAGGAAGTGCCTCTTCATTTATCCAGATATTTTCCGCAGTACAAGATGGACATAGACCCGACGCCCATAGATACACTTAAAACCGCCTTTGCAGCCGCCAAGAAACACTTGAAGCATGTTTACCTGGGAAACGTGCCTGCAGAGGAGGGGGTGCACGATACTCTTTGTGCGGGCTGCGGTGCCGTCATAATTAAAAGAAAATGGCCTGAAATATCAGCTTCGGGAATAAAAGAAGGCGCCTGCGTTAAATGCAGCCACAAAAACTACGGCAGGTTCTGAAACTTGAAAATAATACTTGCTTCCACTTCGCCGAGGCGCAGGGCACTGATGAAAGAGCACCGCATCCCTCACGTATGTGTTTCCCCGAAAGCGGATGAAGGCGCCATTATGAAATCGGTAAAAAGCAAAAACCCTTATGCCGTAGCAAATGCCATTGCACTTGCAAAAGCCGAGTCTGTAAGGGGCAGGTTTGACAAAGGCCTGATTATAGGTTCTGATACCATAGTTGTACTGGGAAGCAGGATAATAGGAAAACCCTCATCAAAAAAAAACGCGTACACAATAATTTCAGCTTTAAGCGGTTCGGTCCACAGGGTTATTACATCTGTAGCATTTATAGATGCGCAGACCGGAAAAACGCTTGTCACATCTGAAACCACAAAAGTTCATTTTTCGAAAATAAGCAGTGAAGAGATACTGAAATACATAAAAAACAACAATGTCATGGACAAAGCGGGCGCATACGCGATACAGGAGGGGGCGGACCCTTATGTGAAAAAGATAGAGGGCCCGCGGGATAATGTAGTGGGTTTTCCGATGGCGCTCGTGAAGAGAATAATAAAAAACTGGAAAAAAATATAACCCGCAGCCCGCTCAGACCGCCGGCTGCGGGTTATATTTTTTAGTTCAGCAGGTTATCTTCAAAAACCTCTATTTTATAACCGTTCCTTAATGATTTCGTGAGAGCTGCCAGGTAAGATTCGAATTTTGCAGTTTTCAGCATATCGACAAGTCTTTCTTTCTGTTCTTCAAATCTGTTTCTGTCATACTGTGCGGGTTTTTCTTCTTTGAGGGTAAATATGTAATAGCCGTTATCTCCTTGTATGACCGGGGTGATGCCGCCCGCGTTCAGATTCAGAGCTTCGTCTGCGAATTTTTCGGATTCGATTTCTTTCAGACCATCTTCTTTAAAGAAAGCCGTCTGCTTTATTTTTGCTCCGGCACCGGCAGCCGCTTCCGCAAAGCTTTTGCCTTCCTTTAGAACGTTTTCAAATGCTACGGCTTTTTTTAGCATAGCGGCTACGCCCTCGTTTTTCTGCATTTCTTCAAGAATATCTTTGCGGACTTTTTCGTATGTGGGTTCAAATCCATCTTCCCTGTCGAGGCATTTTATTATGTGATATCCAAACTGGGTTTTAACCGCGCCGCTTAAAGTATTTTTCTTCAGGGCAAATGCGGCATCTTCAAACTCTTTTACCATCATACCCCTCTCGAACCAGCCCAATTCTCCGCCCTTATCTTTTGAGCCGGGGTCTGCCGAGTGCTTTTTGGCCGCCTCTGAAAAAGAAGCGCCTTTTTTGAGGTCTTCAAGAAGGCTGTCCGCAAGTTTTTTTGCCGCCTCATCGGTCAGCCCGGTCGGTGAGGAAGGGGAGGCGTCGGCCATTATAAGAATATGAGAGGCTTTAACACGTTCGGGTTTTTCATATTTTTTTTTGTTCATAGCGTAAAAATCTTTCATCTTCTCTTCGTTTATATTAATAGAAGGAAGGTGTTCTCTGTAATTAAAGTATACGTACTCGCCTTTGACAGAGCGGGCTCTTTTAAGATAAAGCTCCCTTAACTCATCAGTGCCGGTTTTGACTGACGCCATAAGCTGGTTTCTTAATTTATAGAGTATTATCTGTTCGCGTTGTTCATTTTCAAAATCTGAGGGCCTGATACCGTTGGCTCTCAGAAAATTAATGTAAGCGTTTCTGTCAAACCCGCCTTCCTGTGTTGAAAAAACAGGGTAGCTTCGTATTTGTGCGCCGACCTCTTCGTCTGTTGCGGTAATTCCGAGTGAGGAGGCGTATTTCAGCCTTACCCTGTGGTCTATGAGGCTGTCAAGTATTTTGCGCTTTTCCATTCTTTCCAGATCTTCGGTCACCTGTATGCCTTCGCCGTACAGTTCCTCGCGCTTATTGTTCCAGACTGCTGAAAGCATAGTATAGGTAATATCTTCATCCCCGATTTTTGCTATTACTTCAGGGTTGCTTCCTCCGCCTACCGCTCCCTGCATACCCCAAAGCGCAAATATGGTGAGTATGAAAGCTCCGAGCACTATCCAAAGGAAAAACTTGGCGTTACGCCGCATTGCCTGCATCATGTCTAAGCCACCTCTTTTTTTCGGTTTATAAACGCAGGGTTAATTATAGGTAATCGGGCCTTTTTTTTCAATGCTTTTTTGTTTGAAAAAATGGTGCGGGTAATGTTATAATTCATGAAAAGTTGAGGGTGATAATTGCAGACACTTACCATACTACAGTCGTTTGACAGGGAAGATGAAAGCATAAGGGTGCTTAAATGCGCCGGGTTCTTTAATTTTGAAACCTATGATTATGCAAGTTCAATAATTAACAGGCTTTTTCAGGGGGGGATTTCAAAAATAGTATTTGACTTAACCGAGACCGAATACATTAGCAGCAGCGGCTGGGCTGTTTTTGTGGGGGGCATAAACAGCGCAAAGGCGCTGGGCGGGGATGTAAAACTTGCCTGCATGCGCCCTGAAATAAGATTTGTCTTTGATGCTCTGGAACTTGACAATCTGCTGGAAAGCTATGACACGGTAAAGCAGGCCGTGGAAAAGTTTAAAACATCGCAGTAACAGTTTCTGAGCCCGCCCGCCCCCTGCAGGACAAAAAATCAAAAAAAAGTAAAAAAGCCTTGACAGGAAAAACAAATTTTGTTACATTTTAATCTCTACAAATTTAATAAAAACATTGGCTTTGTAGGTAATAATATAGGTGCGCGTAATACCCCGCATTTATATTTGCGGAAGTATTACGCTATTTGTATATTTATATTTGCCCATGTAGCTCAGTTGGTTAGAGCGCGTCCTTGGTAAGGACGAGGTCGGCAGTTCGAATCTGCTCGTGGGCTCCAGTGAACAAAGACGAAAAGGTCTCAGAAAATATAAAAATTTTTCAGGAGGAATAAAATGGCAAAGGAAAAGTTTGACAGGACAAAGCCGCACGTAAACGTAGGAACGATAGGGCACGTAGACCACGGCAAGACAACGCTGACTGCTGCGCTTACGAATGTAATGGCGGCAAAAGGGCTTGCGACATATGTACCGTACGATGAGGTGGCAAAGGCGTCAGAATCACAGGGAAGGCGCGACGCGACAAAAATATTGACAATAGCGACATCGCATGTGGAATACTCTTCGGACAAGAGGCATTATGCGCATGTAGACTGCCCCGGGCACGCCGATTATGTAAAGAACATGATAACCGGAGCGGCGCAGATGGACGGCGCGATACTGGTAGTATCGGCAGTAGACGGGCCGATGCCGCAGACGAGGGAGCACATACTGCTTGCGAGGCAGGTAGGCGTACCGCACATAGTGGTATTTTTAAATAAGGTAGACATGGTGGATGACAAAGAGATGGTGGATCTTGTAGAGGAAGAGGTAAGGGACCTGCTGAAGAAATATGATTTTCCCGGAGACAAAACACCGGTTATAAGAGGCTCGGCATTAAAAGGGCTGCAGGACCCGGGCGGACCGGGCGGGGATTCGATAGTGGAGCTTGTAAAGGCGATAGACGATTTCGTTCCGGAGCCTAAGAGGGAGATAGACAAACCTTTCTCGCTTGCCGTAGAAGACGTATTCTCAATAACCGGGCGCGGGACAGTGGTAACGGGAAGGATAGAAAGAGGCAAAGTAAAGGTAAACGAGGAAGTGGAGATAATAGGATTAAAGGACACGCAGAAGGCTGTGGTAACCGGTGTTGAGATGTTCAGGAAACTGCTGGACGAAGGGCAGGCGGGAGACAACGTAGGGCTGCTGCTTAGGGGAATCGACAAGGACGCGGTCATGAGAGGGCAGGTAGTGGCAAAACCCGGCTCGATAAAGCCGCATAAGAAGTTTATGGGGCGTGTGTACGTACTGACAAAAGAAGAGGGCGGAAGGCACACACCGTTCTTTAACAACTACAGGCCGCAGTTTTATTTCAGGACAACAGACGTAACCGGCTCGATAAAGATGCCGGCGGGAGTTGAGATGGTAATGCCCGGCGACAACATAACCATGGAAATAGAGCTGATAATGCCGATAGCCATAGAAAAAGAATTAAGGTTCGCAATCCGCGAAGGCGGAAGGACAGTAGGCTCCGGAGTTATTTCCGAGATATTAGAATAATAAGGATGGCGGTTTAAAATGAGAGAGATAATAACATTGGCGTGTTCTGAGTGTAAAAGAAGGAATTATACCCAGACAAAAAACAAAAAAACGCACACGGATAAATTGCAGTTAAAAAAGCATTGTAAATTCTGCAAAAAGCACACTCTCCATAAGGAGACCAAGTAGGCCAGTAGCTCCAATTGGTAGAGCGGCGGTCTCCAAAACCGTCCGTTGCAGGTTCGAGTCCTGCCTGGCCTGCCAGAAATATTGTGGCGTTAATGTGCCGGACAAAAAGCAGAGTGAAATATTAAGCCGCTCAAGGCGGCGGTAAAAAGGTGGAAGAATGAAGAAATTGATAGATTTTCTGAAAGCGGCGTGGGTAGAGCTGAAGAAAGTGTCGTGGCCCGACAGAAAAACAATTATTGCTTCTACTATTGTGGTCGTGATAGTCGGATTTCTTCTGATGTTTTACATAGGCGTTATAGACTTCCTGCTTTCTAAAGCCGTAAAATTTATTTTTGGTTAAGGAGTGGTATAAATGGCGAAGAGATGGTATGTGGTCAGCACATACGCGGGCCAGGAAAACAGCGTAAAGGAAAATCTCGATCAGAGGATAGCGACATATAATCTGAACGAAAAAATTTCCAGCGTGCTTATTCCTTCAGAAAATGTAACGGAAATTAAAAAGAAAAAAAAGGTAATAAGAAACAAAAAGTTCTTTCCGGGTTACATACTTGTGGAGATGGATATAGATGTTGAGAAGGAAGAGGATAAAGAGATACTATACATTATAAGGCACACTCCCAAGGTGACAGGTTTTGTGGGAACCAGGACAAGGCCCATACCGCTTTCTGATGAAGAGGTAAACGAGATAATGGGGCTTATGGAAGACAGAAAAAAGAAGCCCAGAATGGCATCTTATTTTGAAGTAGGCGAGCATGTCAGGATTACGGACGGGCCTTTCATGAATTTTAACGGCATAGTTGAGGAAGTAACCCCTGAAAAAGGAAAAATGAAAGTGGAAGTCACGATATTCGGAAGACCGACGCCTGTCGAACTTGAATTCGACCAGGTAGAAAAGATAGTTTAAACGGAGGCAGTCATGGCACCAAAAGTAAAGAAACTGATGACACAGATAAAACTGCAGATTCCGGCGGGAAAGGCAAACCCCGCCCCGCCTATAGGGCCGGCGCTCGGCCAGCACGGTGTAAACATCATGGATTTCTGCAAACAGTTTAACGACAGGACCAAGAGCGAAGGGGATACGATATTCCCGGTGGTTATAGATGTATTTGAAGACAGAAGCTTTACATTTATTATGAAAACCCCGCCGGTTGCCGTATTAATAAAGAAAGCGGCAAATATAATAAAGGGTTCGGGGGAGCCTAACAAAACGAAGGTAGGCACGCTTTCAAAAGCACAGGTGGCTGAAATTGCAAAGAAAAAGATGCCTGATTTGAATGCGACAAAGCAGAGGTCTGCTGAATTGATGGTAGAAGGTACGGCGCGCAGTATGGGCGTTAAAATAGAAGAATAAAGTTTAAGGAGAAAGGCATATGAAAAAGCAGAGCAAAAGGCACAAAGAGGCGGTAAAGCTTGTAGAACCCGCAAAGGCATATGAAATTGAGGAGGCGGTATCTGTCCTCAAAAAAGTGCCAAAGGCAAAGTTTGACGAAAGTGTGGAAATCTCAGTCAGGCTGGCTAAAAAGCCGGTACAGCCCGAGCAGCAGATAAGAACCACGATATCCCTGCCAAAGGGAACGGGAAAGAAAGTAAAGGTTCTTGTTTTTGTGAAAGGTGAAAAAGAAAAAGAAGCTTTGGACGCGGGCGCTGATTTTGTGGGCGGAGACGACATGATAGAAAAAGTAAAGGGCGGATTTCTTGATTTTGACATAGCAATAGCTACGCCTGATATGATGAAAGACGTCGGGAAGCTCGGGAAGATACTCGGAACCAAAGGACTTATGCCTAATCCGAAATCAGGCACAGTAACGCCTGACGTAGCAAAAGCAGTAAAGGAATTTAAAGCGGGAAAAGTGGAATTTAGGAGCAGCAAAGACGGGATAGTAAACCTGGCTGTAGGAAAGGTTTCGTTTGCCGAAGCAGATATTACCGAAAATGCAGTTTTTTTTATGAAAACATTCCTTAAGCTTCCAGCGCTTGCCACAAAAGGACAGTATGTAAAAAGCATGTATATTTCCAGCACGATGGGCCCGGGATTACAGCTTAATTTTAAGAAATACATGTAGATGAGGTGAAAGCATGTCTGAAAACAGAAAAAAGAAAGAGCAGTCTGTAGAGGATACGGTCGCCAGGATAAAGGATGCCACAGGCATAATAATAACCAATTATCAGGGGCTTACCGTAGAGCAGATTAATAAGTTAAGGCGCGATCTGGAAAAGGCAGAAGCCGATTACAAAGTAATCAAGAACACGCTTTCAAAAAAAGCTTTGGAACAGCTCAACATAAACAGCGGGCTGAAAGGTTTATTTACCGGCGTAACCGGTATAGTGTTCTGCAAGGATTACATCAAGGCTTCAAAGGCGCTTGCAGCTTTTGAAAAGACTAATGAAAAATTTAAGATTAAAGGCGGCTACATAGAGCATAAGTCATATTCCATGGAGCAGATAATGGAGCTCAGCAGGGTGTCTTCCAAGGAAGAACTTATTGCCAAGCTTGTTATTGTGCTCAACCAGCCGATACAGAGGTTTGTGAATGCAATGTCGTCGCCCAAAAAAGGCGTGGTTCAGGTTTTAAAGTCGGTAGCAGACAAAAAATAAAAAATACCTTTAAGGAGGTGCCATTCAATGGCGATGTCAAAAGAGGATTTCATTAAAGAAGTTGAAGGAATGACAGTTCTGGAACTTAATGAACTGGTGAAGGCGCTTGAGGAAAAATTCGGTGTTTCTGCTTCGGCTCCTGTTATGATGGCCGGCATGATGCCTGCTGCGGGCGGAGCTGCACCTGCGGCTGAAGAACAGAGCTCGTTTGACGTTGTTCTTTCCAGCGCGGGAGACAAAAAAATTCAGGTTATCAAAGTTATCAGAGAACTCACTTCGCTCGGGCTTGCTGAAGCAAAAGCTATGGCTGATTCGGCTCCGAAACCGGTAAAAACCGGCGTTACAAAAGAAGAAGCTGAAAGCATGAAAGCCAAGCTTGTTGAAGCCGGCGCAACTGTAGAGTTGAAGTAAGGCTGAAATAAAAATTAAGATGATACCCCGCATAAAAGCGGAAGCAATAGAGATGATGTAGCGAGCGCACCTGCTCTTTTGGAGCAGGTGCGCCGTAAGTTTTTGCGGATTTATCCGCCTTAACCGCAAAAAATTCAAAGAGGAAGGGGCATTATATGGCAAGAATTAAACAAAAAGCTAATGTCGAGGAAATTCTCGAAATCCCTGATCTGCTTGAGATACAGAAGAAATCATACAAAGAATTTCTTATGGTTGAAGTGCCCGCCGATAAGAGGAAAAACCAGGGGCTGCAGGAGGTTTTTGACGGGGTATTTCCAATATCTGATTATAACGGTAATTATGAGCTTCAATTTGTAGGATATGAATTTGGAATGCCCAAGCATTCTGTTGAAGAAAGTATAGAACGCGGTGAAAGTTATTCCGCATCAGTCAAGGGAATCTTCAGGCTTGTCATTAAAGAAATAGATGAAAAAACAAATGAGAAATCCATTAAAGAAGCGCCGGAGCAGGCGGTTCATTTATGTGATATACCCCTTATGACTGACAGGGGTACTTTTGTAATTAATGGTGCCGAGAGGGTTATAGTCAGCCAGCTTCACCGCTCGCCCGGAGTAAGTTTTGAAGAAGAAGAAGAAACAGAAGGGCTCCTGGGAATGCCGACCTATGTAGCGAGAATAGTGCCTTACAGGGGGACCTGGATTGAAATAGAGGCAGATTTAAATGATATAGTATATGCGAAGCTTGACAGAAAAAAGAAATTTCCCGTTACCACCTTTTTGCGGGCTCTTGGTTTCAGCTCGACCGAAGCGGTTTTGGGAATTTTCTTCAAAAGCGAGAGTATGGATGCAGAGGATAAGGCTGTTGTTAACAGAATTCTCTTCAAGGATGTTATTGATAAAAACGGTGAGATTATTGCTGAAGCTGTAACACCGGTAACCAAAGAGCTTGCGGATAAGATACGCAAGGCCGACGTAAAAAAAGTAAGCCTGGTAGTCATAGAAGAAGATAATATGTACACAAACATAATTAAGACTTTTAAAAAAGACGGTGCAAAATCAGAACAGGATGCACTTGTTGAAATATTCAGAAAAATGAGGCCGGGAGAGCCGGCTACGCTGTCAGGCGCAAAACAGCTCCTTAAGAATCTGTTTTTTGACAATAAGAGGTACAACCTTGGATTTGTAGGAAGATATAAGCTCAATAAGGCTCTTGGATTTAAGGAAAAGACACTTAAAGTGCTTGATAAAGAAGACATAATAACGGTCATAAAAAAGTATTTTGAAGTCAACGACGGCAAAATGGACAAGACGGACATAGACCACCTCGGCAACAGAAGGGTAAGAGGCGTAGGAGAACTTGTTGAAAACCAGTTCAGGGCAGGGCTTGTCAGGGTTGAGAAAATGATAAAGGAAAGAATGACAATTATAGATATGAAAAACGCCCTTCCTGCCAACCTCATAAACCCCAAACCGCTTATTGCCGCAATCAAGGAGTTTTTCGGCAGCAGCCAGCTTTCGCAGTTTATGGATCAGGTAAATCCTCTTGCAGAACTGACTCATAAAAGAAGAATATCGGCCCTGGGACCGGGCGGGTTAAACAGGGAGCGCGCTGGATTTGAAGTCCGCGACGTTCATTATACACACTACGGAAGGCTTTGCCCGATAGAAACTCCGGAAGGCCAGAACATAGGCCTTATCACATCCCTTGCCACTTACGCGAGGGTTAACGATTACGGTTTTATTGAATCGCCTTACAGAAAAGTCAGAAACGGAAAGGTGACGGACGAGGTTGATTATTTTACCGCCGATAAAGAGGACGCGTTTAAAATAGGACCCTCTGACGTAAAACTTGATGATTCAGGGAAAATAGTGCAGGATCTGATTTTAGTCAGGACTAAGGGAGACTTCCCGCTTGTGCCGCCTGAAGAGGTGGATTACATAGAGGTATCGCCCAAGCAGGTTGTTTCCGTAGCCGCTTCGCTTATTCCTTTTCTTGAGCACGACGACGCAAACAGAGCATTAATGGGTTCTAACATGCAGCGCCAGGCAGTGCCTCTTTTAACAACAACCTCGCCTTTTGTAGGAACGGGAATGGAAAGAAAAGCCGCTTTTGATTCGGGCAGGGCAGTGGTGGCTAAAAATCCGGGCCGTGTTGTTTATGTTGATTCGGATGTTGTAATAGTCCTAAAAGATGCAAAAGAAGACGAAACAATAGGCGACCAGTGTGATATTTACCAGCTTAAAAAATACTCAAGGACAAACCAGGATACGACAATCAATGAAAAGCCGAGGGTAAAGAAGGGCGATAGGGTAAAAAAAGGAGACCTGCTTGCCGACGGGCCTGCCATGGAAAAGGGTGAGCTTGCGCTGGGAAAAAACATTATTACGGCTTTTATGTCCTGGCACGGATTTAATTACGAGGATTCAATAGTTATCAGCGAAAACATGCTTAAATACGATACGTTTACATCTGTTCATGTAGAGGAATATGAAGTGGAAGCAAGGGACACAAAACTCGGGCCCGAGGAGATAACAAGGGACATACCGAACGTCAGCGAAGACACGCTAAAGAATCTTGACCACGAAGGAATAATCAGAACAGGCGCGAAAGTAAAGCCGGGTGACATTCTTGTGGGAAAGGTAACGCCGATTTCCGGAAGCAATTTGACTCCCGAAGAAAAACTTCTAAAGGCAATATTCGGATCCAAGGCTGACAACGTAAAAGATTCTTCCCTCAGGGTTCCTCCGGGAATAGAAGGAATAATTATTGATATCAAGATGTTTGCCAGAAAGGAAAGGGGAAAGAGGAAAGATAAAGAAGAGGAAAAACTCTCAAGGCTTAAGAAAGAAAGGGATAAAAAGGTTCAGGAACTTGAAAAGAATCTGAAAGACTCGCTTAAAGAAATAGATGAAATGGACATAAGCAAAGACGAAAAGGAAAAACTCAGAAAGCAGGAAGAAATATACTGCAGATATATGAAGGACAAGGCGGACGCAGAATATAAAGAAAGCAAGCAGCATAAAGGCGATGACCTGCCGCCGGGTGTGATAAAGCTCGTTAAGGTTCTGATTGCAAAAAAGAGAAAAATTTCAGTCGGTGACAAGCTGTCCGGAAGGCACGGAAACAAAGGTGTTATATCCAGGATACTGCCTGTGGAAGACATGCCTTATCTTTCAGACGGCACGCCTGTGGACATAATTCTAAACCCACTCGGAGTTCCGTCAAGGATGAACGTAGGGCAGCTGCTTGAAACTCAGCTTGGTTTTGCCGGGCGCAAACTCGGCGTGAAGTTCCAGACGCCTGTTTTCAACGGAATGAAAGAGGCTGAAGTAAAAGAATGGCTGACAAAGGCCGGGCTGGATACCGACGGCAAGAGCCTGCTGTATGACGGCAGGACAGGGGAGCCTTTTGGGCACAGGGTAACTGTCGGAGTCATGTATGTCATGAAACTGATACATATGGTAGACGATAAGATTCACGCGCGTTCCATAGGGCCTTACTCACTGATAACGCAGCAGCCTCTCGGAGGAAAAGCACAGTTCGGAGGCCAAAGATTCGGAGAAATGGAAGTATGGGCTCTTGAATCATATGGGGCGGCATACACACTTCAAGAAATGCTGACGGTTAAATCGGATGATGTAGAGGGAAGAAAGAGGCTGTATGAGGCCATCGTAAGGGGTAAAAATATACCCGAGCCGGGCATTCCGGAGTCCTTCAATGTTCTTGTCAAGGAATTGCAGGGGCTTGCTCTTAACATAGAGCTTCTGAAAAGAAAGACGAAGAAGGACAACTAATAAATTATAAGGAGAGGCGTTAAATGGCTAAAGATAAAAAAAGCAAAAAGAAAATAAAGCTTGAACTGCCTGCCGAGGAAACGAGCCGCGACGTCCTTAATCTTACGGAAATAGCGAAATCGAAAGAGGAGAAAAAGGTTAAGGAGATAGATTTTAATTCCATAAAGATTTCGCTGGCTTCGCCCGAAATGATAAAGCACTGGTCATCCGGCGAAGTTAAGAAGCCTGAAACAATAAACTACAGGACTTTTAAACCTGAATTTGAAGGCTTATTCTGCGAGAGAATATTCGGGCCCACCAAGGATTATGAATGTGCCTGCGGTAAATACAAGAAACAGCGGTATAAAGGGGTTATCTGCGACAAGTGTGATGTTGAAGTCACGGAATCAAAAGTAAGAAGGGAACGGATGGGGCACATTGAACTGGCAGTGCCTGTCGTGCATATCTGGTACCTGAAGGGAATCCCATCCAAACTTGCCTATCTCTTAAATATATCGGCAAGAAATCTTGAAAGGGTTATTTACTATGAGAATTATATAGTTATAGACCCGGGAACCTGTGAAGAGGTTAAAAAGTATGAACTGATTAACGAGGATGATTATTTGAGGCTCAAGGAAAAATATGCTGATGCCCTGACAATAAGGATCGGCGCTGACGCCATAAAGGCTCTTTTAAGGGAAGTTGAACTTGAAAAACTGGCAAAGGATTTAAGAAAAGAGCTGGTAAAAACAGTTTCTCTGCAGAAGAAAAAAGACATAATTAAAAGGCTTAAGGTGGTTGAGGCTTTCAGAAAATCCGGCAACAAACCCGACTGGATGGTGCTTGAATCAGCCCCGGTCATACCGCCGGAGTTAAGGCCGCTTGTTCAGCTGGACGGAGGCCGATTCGTTACTTCCGACTTAAATGATTTGTACAGAAGAATAATAAACAGGAATAACAGGCTCAAAAAACTTATGAGCATAAACGCTCCGGAACTTATCATAAAGAACGAGAAGAGGATGATACAGGAAGCTGTAGATGCGCTTTTTGATAACGGAAGGCGCGGACACCCCGTCCGTGGTGCGAGGAACAGGCCGCTTAAATCCTTAAGTGATATGTTGAAAGGAAAACAGGGTCGTTTCAGGCAGAACCTGCTCGGTAAAAGGGTGGACTATTCCGGAAGGTCGGTTATCGTAGTAGGCCCGAACCTGAAGCTGTTCCAGTGCGGGCTTCCCAAGAAAATTGCCCTGGAACTTTTTAAGCCTTTCATAATTAATAAAGTTCAGGAAATGGGATACACTATAAAAAGTGCAAAAAAACTTGTAGAGCATGTCAGACCTGAGGTTTGGGACATACTTGAGGAGATTCTTGAAGACCATGTTGTTCTGTTAAACAGGGCGCCTACGCTCCACAGGCATTCCATACAGGCTTTTGAACCCGTTCTCGTAGAGGGCAATGCAATAACGCTGCATCCTCTTGTCTGCGGAGGATTCAATGCCGACTTTGACGGCGACCAGCTTGCGGTGCACGTGCCGCTTTCGTTTGAGGCCCAGACTGAAGCCAAGCTGCTGATGCTTGCGCCGCTTAACATACTGTCGCCTGCCAGCGGAAACCCGATAATAGTACCCAACCAGGACATAGTCCTCGGGCTTTATTACCTGACAAAAGAATCACTGAATGTACCTGAAAAGAAAAAGATGTTCTATGCATCCGAAGAGGCTATAATTGCTTATGATCACGGGGCTATTGATATCCACGAGTTGATAAACGTCAAAATGAAATCTAAAAAGGTTGAAACAACTGTGGGAAGAATAATTTTCAATTCAATACTTCCGGAAGAAATGGAATTTGTAAATGACAAGATGGTAAAAAAACAGATCGTAAAACTAGTCAGTGTGGTTTTTGAAAGGTACGGCGCAAAAACCGCCTCCGAAGTCCTTGACAGGATGAAAGAGCTCGGCTTTAGGCACGCAACTCTAGCCGGTTTCACGATAGGGATTGAGGATTTAAAGATTCCCGAGGAGAAATACGGACTTGTTAAAGATGCGGAAGCAAAGTCGCTTACAATCAGAAAACAGTTCGAAAAAGGCATTATTACCGACGGTGAAAGATACAATAAAATCATTGACATCTGGACTTCGGTTACCGACAAAGTTGCAAATTCAATGATAAAAGAACTTGAAAAAGACCAGAACGCTTTCAACCCTGTATTTATGATGGTAGATTCGGGTGCGAGAGGGAGTAAGCTGCAGATCAGGCAGCTTGCGGGTATGAGGGGGCTGATGGCCAAGCCGCAGAAAAAAATGACAGGAGGCGTGGGTGAAATCATTGAAACGCCTATCAAGTCAAATTTCAGGGAAGGGCTGTCTGTTCAGGAGTATTTTATATCCACTCACGGCGCCAGAAAAGGCCTTGCGGATACTGCATTAAAAACTGCGGAAGCCGGATATCTTACGAGAAGGCTGATAGATGTTGCGCAGGATGTGATTATTACGGAAAACGACTGTACCACCATAAACGGTATTAACGTTACAGCCATCTCCGAGGGAGGCGAAATAATTGAGCCTTTGAAAGACAGAATTACCTGGAGGGTTGCGCTGGATAACGTTGTAGACCTGATAACCGACGAAGTTGTAGTAAGGGCAAATGAACTTATTACACCTGAAATTGCTAAAAAGATAGAAGAGACGGGATACGAAAGAATCAGGGTACGCTCGGTTCTTACCTGCGAAGCAAAAAATGGAGCCTGTTCAAAATGTTACGGGGCTGACCTGACCACGGGGGCACTGGTTGAACTTGGCGAAGCTGTCGGAATCATAGCCGCCCAGTCAATAGGCGAACCCGGAACTCAGCTTACCCTGCGTACTTTCCACGTAGGAGGAACCGCCAGCCGCATAGTAGAACAGTCCGAACTTAAGGCAAAACATGACGGTATTTTAAGGTTTGCGAATGTCAAGTTTGTTATGAGCAAGGACGGCGATATGATAGTTACTAACCGAAACGGCGAGATCAGTGTTTATGACGATAAGAATGTTGAAAAAGAGATGCACCACGTAGGATACGGCACCATACTAAAAGCGAAGGATGGACAGCAAATAAAGAAAAACCAGACAATCGGGCTGTGGGATCTTTACAACATACCTATTTTCACGGAAAAAGAGGGTAAGATTCAGTTTGACGAAATTGAAGAGGGCATCACAATGATTGAGCAGACTGATGCCTCTACAGGGCAGCTGGGAAAATTTATCGTAGAATCAAAGCAGAGAAAGTACCCTCACATTAACATCATGCAGAACGGCCAAAAAGTTTCTTCATATTCAATACCTGTAGGTGCGAAGCTTGAAGTTGAAGACGGGCAGACTGTATCACAGGGGGATATCCTTGCCAAGTTCCCGAGAGAAACAACAAAAACCAGGGATATCACCGGAGGTCTTCCGAGGGTGGCAGAGCTTTTTGAGGCCCGAAAACCTAAAACACAGGCCATAATCAGCGAAATAGACGGATTTGTAAAGTTTGAAGAAACCTCGGCCGGTGTCAGAAAAATTATTATATCAAACGACAACGGGACAGTAAGGGAATACACTATTCCTAACGGAAAATATGTGAACGTAAGGGACGGGGATATGGTTGAGGCGGGTGAACAGCTCATAGACGGCAACATCAATCCCCACGACATACTTTCTGTACAGGGTGAGAATGCAGTTCAGGAACATATTTTGAATAAGGTTCAGGAGGTCTACAGGCTTCAGGGCGTAAATATCCATGATAAACATATTGAGGTAATCGTCAGGCAGATGATGAAAAAGGTAAAAATTGACGATCCGGGAGACACGAAGTTCCTTATAGAGCAACAGGTGGACAGGTTTGAATTTTTGGAAGAGAATGAAAAAATGGAAAAAGAAAAGAAGATTCCTGCCAGGGCAAAGCCGCTGCTTCTCGGAATTACAAAGGCAGCTCTTTCCACTGAAAGCTGGATTTCAGCCGCTTCGTTCCAGGAGACAACAAGAATTTTAATTGATGCTGCAGTTAACGGCAAGGTGGATAAACTTAAGGGATTGAAAGAAAACGTCATTATCGGACACCTTATATCTGCCGGCACGGGTGTTGCGGAGTTTAAAATGTATAAAGAAGCGGAGAGGAAAAAACCCGCAAAGAAAGTCAAGCAGGAGGAGTAGATTTTTATTGACAAAGTTTTGTTTTTTTTATAAGATGTTTCAGGTTTTTATTAGCAGCTCTTTTCAGGCTTTAATTATATTATAAGAAATATAAAAAGGCGGAAAAGAGAATTGTCCGCCTTTTTTGTTTTGAAAAATTAAGGCGGGTAATCAAAAATATTATCAAGGAGGCGCAATTTGCCTACGATTAATCAGCTGGTAAGGCACAGAAGGACAAAGAGCCAGAATAAAACAGGCGCACCGGCCCTGAAGAACTGCCCTCAAAAAAGGGGAGTTTGCACAAGAGTTTATACTGTTACGCCAAAAAAACCAAATTCGGCCCTGCGAAAAGTAGCCAGGGTAAGGCTGTCAAACAAGATGGAAGTAATATCTTATATACCCGGCGTCGGACACAACCTGCAGGAGCACTCAATAGTCCTGATCAGGGGGGGCAGGGTAAAAGATCTTCCGGGAGTAAGGTACCATATAGTAAGGGGAACTCTTGATACTCAGGGAGTTGCAGGAAGAAACCGCAGCAGGTCGAAGTACGGCACAAAAAGGCCGAAAAAAGACGCTCCTAAAAAATAACAAGCAAGGGGACAACCAATATGCCTAGAAAAAAAAGGGTACTAAAAAAGAGAGAAACACCGGCAGATTCAAAGTACAACAGCGTGCTGGTAGCAAAGCTCATTAACTGCGTTATGCTTCAGGGGCGCAAGAGCACAGCCGAAAAACTGGTTTATGAGGCGCTTGAGATTATCACAAAACAGGGAAAGAACGCCCTGGAAACCGTAAAAACAGCTATTGAAAATATCAAGCCGCTTCTTGAACTTAAGTCGAGAAGAATAGGAGGAGCTAATTATCAGATTCCTATTGAAGTAAACCCCGAGAGAAGGCTCTCTCTTGCGATAAGATGGCTGGTAAATTCTTCGCGAGACAGAAAAGAAAAAGGTTACCCGGAAAGACTTGCAAACGAACTATTGGCGGCTTCCACGAATCAGGGCGGTGCAATTAAGAAACGGGAAGATATACACAAAATGGCGGATGCAAACAAGGCTTTTGCACATTACCGCTGGTAGATTTTATAAAATTTATTTAAGGAGCAGATAATGCCTCGCGAGTACTCGATTGATAAGACAAGAAACATAGGTATAATGGCGCATATTGACGCAGGAAAGACAACAACCACAGAAAGGGTTCTTTATTATACAGGCAGAACCCATAAAACAGGCGAAGTGCATGAAGGCGCGGCTACCATGGACTGGATGGAGCAGGAGCGCGAGCGGGGAATTACCATTACCTCGGCTGCTACTACATGTTTTTGGAAAGATCACAGAATCAATATAATTGACACACCAGGGCACGTGGATTTTACGATTGAGGTAGAAAGGTCCTTAAGGGTACTTGACGGAGCAGTTGCTGTATTTGACTCTGTTAACGGTGTTGAACCGCAGTCTGAAACAGTATGGCGTCAGGCTACCAAATATAACGTTCCGAGGATAGTATTTCTTAACAAAATGGACAGGATAGGAGCTGACTTCTGGATGTCTGTAGATACTATTGAAGACAAACTTGGTGCGAACCCTCTTCCCATACAGATACCGGTAGGTGCTGAAGACAAGTTTATGGGTATTGTTGACCTCGTAACAATGAAAGCCACTATATGGCTTGCTGAATCCCTCGGTGCGCAGTTTGAAATACGTGAAATACCTGAAGAATTAAAAGAAGAAGCAGCTAAGGCCAGGATAAAACTGATAGAAGCGGTTGCCGATGTAGATGATAAACTGATGGAAAAATATCTTGAAGGCAAAGAATTTACAGAAGATGAAATACATGCCGGAATAAGGAAGGGAACGCTTTCATTTAAATTTTTCCCCGTAATATGCGGTACGGCGTTTAAAAATAAAGGCGTACAGCCGATGCTTGATGCTGTTGTAAGATACCTGCCTTCTCCTATTGACCTGCCTCCTATGCAGGGATACGAGCCGAGCGATGCTGAAGACGAGAACGCAGAGCAGACAATAACCAGAAGCGCATCTGATGAAGAACCTTTTACCGCGATAGCTTTTAAAATAATGTCAGACCCGTTTGTGGGGCGCCTCACATATTTTAGAATCTACTCGGGAATGCTTCAGTCGGGTTCCTACGTATATAATGCCTCAAAAGATAAAACCGAGAGAATAGGCAGGCTGTTAAGGATGCACGCTAATCACAGAGAAGAGATAAAAGAAGCTTTTGCCGGAGAGATAGTAGCCGGTATAGGCCTCAAGGATACTTCCACCGGCGATACGATTTGTGACGAGGCTCATCCGGTTATACTTGAAAAAATGATATTCCCCGAGCCTGTAATATTTGTTGCTGTTGAGCCTAAAACCAAAGCGGACCAGGAAAAAATGGGGCTTGCTTTAAGCAGGCTGGCTGAGGAAGACCCGACCTTTAGGGTAAGGACTGATGAAGAAACGGGCCAGACAATAATATCCGGTATGGGAGAGCTTCACCTTGAAATCATAGTTGACAGGATGAAGAGAGAGTTTAAGGTTGAGGCAAATGTGGGAAAACCTGAGGTTTCTTACAGGGAAACAATCGCAAAATCCGCAAAAGATATAGAAGGAAAATATATCAGACAGACAGGCGGCCGCGGACAGTACGGCCATGTAGTAATAGACATTGAACCGCTTGAAAGAGGAAAAGGCTATGAGTTTGTAAATGATATAGTGGGAGGCGTTGTCCCCCGCGAATATATTCCTGCAATCGACAAAGGAATACAGGAAGCTGTAGCTTTGGGCGTAGTAGCGGGCTACCCTGTAAACGATGTTAAAATCACACTGCACGACGGGTCGTTCCATGAAGTTGACTCTTCGGAGATGGCTTTTAAGATTGCCGCGTCAATGGCGTTTAAGGATGCTTTTAAACAGGCCACGCCTGTAATACTTGAACCAATAATGGAAGTGGAGGTTGTGACTCCGGAAGAATTCATGGGAGACATAATAGGAAACTTGAATTCAAGAAGGGGAAAAATTGAAAGAATGGAAAAGAGGGCAAAGGCTCAGATAATAAGGTCTTTTGTACCGCTTTCCGATATGTTCGGTTATGCAACAGATTTGAGGTCTATGAGCCAGGGACGGGCGAATTACACCATGCAGTTCAGCAAATATGAACCCGTACCTAATAACATAAAAGAACAGATAATTGAAAAACATACAGGAAAAAGATAAACAGGAGGGCAATGCAAAATGGCAAAGGAAAAGTTTGACAGGACAAAGCCGCACGTAAACGTAGGAACGATAGGGCACGTAGACCACGGCAAGACAACGCTGACTGCTGCGCTTACGAATGTAATGGCGGCAAAAGGGCTTGCGACATATGTACCGTACGATGAGGTGGCAAAGGCGTCAGAATCACAGGGAAGGCGCGACGCGACAAAAATATTGACAATAGCGACATCGCATGTGGAATACTCTTCGGACAAGAGGCATTATGCGCATGTAGACTGCCCCGGGCACGCCGATTATGTAAAGAACATGATAACCGGAGCGGCGCAGATGGACGGCGCGATACTGGTAGTATCGGCAGTAGACGGGCCGATGCCGCAGACGAGGGAGCACATACTGCTTGCGAGGCAGGTAGGCGTACCGCACATAGTGGTATTTTTAAATAAGGTAGACATGGTGGATGACAAAGAGATGGTGGATCTTGTAGAGGAAGAGGTAAGGGACCTGCTGAAGAAATATGATTTTCCCGGAGACAAAACACCGGTTATAAGAGGCTCGGCATTAAAAGGGCTGCAGGACCCGGGCGGACCGGGCGGGGATTCGATAGTGGAGCTTGTAAAGGCGATAGACGATTTCGTTCCGGAGCCTAAGAGGGAGATAGACAAACCTTTCTCGCTTGCCGTAGAAGACGTATTCTCAATAACCGGGCGCGGGACAGTGGTAACGGGAAGGATAGAAAGAGGCAAAGTAAAGGTAAACGAGGAAGTGGAGATAATAGGATTAAAGGACACGCAGAAGGCTGTGGTAACCGGTGTTGAGATGTTCAGGAAACTGCTGGACGAAGGGCAGGCGGGAGACAACGTAGGGCTGCTGCTTAGGGGAATCGACAAGGACGCGGTCATGAGAGGGCAGGTAGTGGCAAAACCCGGCTCGATAAAGCCGCATAAGAAGTTTATGGGGCGTGTGTACGTACTGACAAAAGAAGAGGGCGGAAGGCACACACCGTTCTTTAACAACTACAGGCCGCAGTTTTATTTCAGGACAACAGACGTAACCGGCTCGATAAAGATGCCGGCGGGAGTTGAGATGGTAATGCCCGGCGACAACATAACCATGGAAATAGAGCTGATAATGCCGATAGCCATAGAAAAAGAATTAAGGTTCGCAATCCGCGAAGGCGGAAGGACAGTAGGCTCCGGAGTTATTTCCGAGATATTAGAATAATATAAATTATAAAAGAACACAGAGTTTGAAGGGAGATACAAAATGCAGTTAGATGCACAGAAGATCAGGATAAGGCTTAAGGCGTATGACCACAAGCTTCTTGATAAATCGGTAAGTGATATAATTAAGAAGGTTAAGGAAACCGGCGCCAGAATTGCGGGGCCTATACCTCTGCCCACAAAGATGCACAAGTATACAATACAGAGGTCTGTTCACGTTGACAAAAAGTCAAGGGAACAGTTTGAAATGAGGATTCACAAGAGGCTCATAGACATATTAGAGCCGAACCACGACACGGTTGAGAAGCTCAAGAACCTCGACCTGCCGGCCGGTATAGACGTTGAGATCAAGTTGTAATGGAGGCGACTGTGGTTAATAAAATTTTCGGGAAAAAAGCAGGAATGACGCAGATTTTTAATGAGGCCGGTGAATCAATTCCGGTAACGGTGCTTGAAGTTGAGGAGCATACTGTTTTAGGTTCAAAGACTGAAGCCAAAGAAGGATACAGCGCTATTCGCGTTGCGACTATAAATGAAAAGAAACCCAAGAATGTTACAAAGCCGGTAAAGGGTCTTTTTAAGAATGAAAAAAACGGCCTTAACCTTGACTTAAAAAAAGTTATAAGGGAAATCAGGGCTGACAAGGATACTGTTGCAAAGTTCAAGGCAGGAGATGTCATAACGGCTGATTCAATATTTAAAAAGGGAGATTTTGTTGACGTCTCGGCTGTTTCAAAAGGAAAAGGCACGCAGGGTGTTATTAAAAGGCATAATTTTAGGGGGGGCTCAGGAAGCCACGGCGGAATGAATCACAGGGGACCGGGATCGATAGGTTCCAATACTTTTCCTGCAAGGGTTCTCAAGAATAAGAAAATGCCAGGTCACATGGGTTCTGAAAGGGTTACGACGCAGAATCTTAAGGTTGAGGAAGTTGATGCAAAGAACAGGTATATGCTTGTAAGAGGGTCGGTACCCGGAGGCAAGAACGGGCTTGTTGAAATAAGAAAAAGCGTAAAAAAGAATTAAAGGAGAGGCTCAATGAAACTCGAAGTTTTTAATATTGAAAATAAAAAGGTATCAGAAATGGAAATAGACGACACCCTGCTAAAAACAGAGGTAAAAGACGACCTTATTCACGACGCGCTGCTGGCTATGGAAAATAACAGCCACATCGGATCTTCAAATACGCTTACAAGAGCGGAAGTGAGGGGGGGCGGAAAGAAACCGTGGAAGCAGAAAGGCACAGGCCGTGCCAGGCACGGTTCCACCAGGTCACCTATCTGGAAAGGCGGAGGCGTCACGTTCGGGCCAAGGCCGCTTAAAGTAAGGCTTTCGGTTAATAAGGCCGGGAAAAAAGCTGCTTTTAAAGCCGTTTTTGCCGGTAAGATCAGGGATAATGAATTTAAAATTGTGGATGAACTCGGAGTATCCGAAATTAAGACAAAAAATGTTGTGTCAATACTTAAGGGCCTTGAACTGAAAGGCAAAAAGATTCTTGTGGTACTTGATAAAAAAGAAGGCGGCTTTATTAAGGCTGCCAGAAACGTCGAGAACTTGAAGATCGCAACAGCAGGAGCGGTTAACATATATGAAATGCTTGTTTACCCGAATGTACTTGCCACAAAAAAGGCTGTTGAAGAAATGATAAGGAGAATGAACTGAAATGGAAGCACATCACATTATTAAAAAACCTTCTCTTACTGAAAAGAGCGGGCTGAACAGGGACAAAGGAAATTACTACACTTTTCTTGTGGCCAGAGATGCATCTAAAAAGCAAATAAAAAACGCTGTAGAAGAACTATTTAAGGTACACGTGACAAAAGTTAATACTGTTATGATGCCGGGCAAAGCCAAAAGATTCGGCAAGAACATGTCAGAAGCTATGAAGTTTAAGAAAGCATCGGTTAAGCTCAAGAAAGACGAAAAAATAGAAATAGTAGAAGGAGTGTAATTTTATGGCGCTAAAATCATTCAGGCCTATTACGCCCAGCAGAAGGCATATGCTGGTTGACACTAAAGAGGATGTAACAAAAAACAGGCCGGAAAAGGCCCTGACGCAGAGGATTAAGAATCACTCCGGCAGGAACAATATGGGCAGGATTACGGCAAGATTCCGTGGCAGTTGGTACAGGGCAATTTACAGGCTTATTGATTTCAAAAGGGACAAAAAGGGAGTGCCTGCGGTTGTTAAAGCGATAGAATATGATCCAAACAGATCCGCGAGGATAGCATTGCTTTTTTATAAGGACGGCGAGAAAAGGTACATCATAGCACCTATAGGGCTTAATGTAGGGGATGCAGTAATCGCTGCTGATGAGGCTGATATTAAACCCGGGAATGCAATGAAGTTAAAGAGCATACCTGTAGGTACTGTTGTTCATAACGTAGAACTTTCGCTCGGAAAAGGCGGGCAGCTTGCCAGGGGCGCAGGTTCTTTTGCGCAGATAATGGGTAAGGAAGCGGCAACTGTTGTTATAAAACTGCCTTCAGGCGAACTAAGAATGGTTAATTCAAACTGTATGGCGACCGTGGGGCAGGTAGGAAATACGGATAATGAAAACATTGTAATAGGAAAGGCAGGCAGAAAAAGATGGATGGGGCGCAAACCCAGAAATAGGGCTGTCGCGATGAACCCGGTTGATCATCCGATGGGCGGAGGCGAAGGCCGTTCCAAATCAGGTGCACATCCGCAGTCGCCTACAGGAGTTAAGGCCAAAGGCTTTAAAACAAGAAAGAAGAAGAAGCTTTCAAACAAATACATTATCAGAAGAAGGAACGCTAAAGGAGGGATTGTTCAATGACAAGGTCGCTTAAAAAAGGCCCATTTGTTGACGAAAAGCTCCTTGACAAGGCGCTTAAGGCAAACGAAACAGGGGATAAAAAGGTAATTAAGACTTGGGCAAGACGTTCTTCTATTTCGCCTGAAATGGTAGGGCTTACTTTTGCAGTTCACAACGGAAGAAAGTTCGTGCCGTTATTTGTAACCGAAAATATGGTAGGCCATAAATTCGGGGAATTTGCCCCAACGCGCATCTTTAAGGGGCACGGCGATGCAAAAAAAGAATCATCGGCTAAGACGTAAAATACAGGAAGGAGTATATAATAATGGAAGCAAAGGCAATATTAAGGCATCTTAGAATGCCTGCCAAGAAAGTAAGAATGATAACAAAGGCACTTAAGAAGGACACTGTGTCTTCTGCGCTGCTAAAGCTTAAATTTCTAAATAAGAATGCGGCGCCTCACATAGCAAAAGCTATTAAATCGGCTGCTGCAAATGCCTCGAAGAACAATGGTGCTGACCCTGAATCACTGAAGATTAAAGGCATTATAGTTCAGCAGGGTCCGATACTTAAATACGCAAAACGGTTTATGCCCAGGGCGCAGGGAAGAGCTTCTGCAATACACAAGAGGTCCTGCCATATACTTGTAACCGTTACTGACGAAAAAAAATAAAAAGGAGAACGGGTATTTATGGGACAGAAGATAAATCCTGAAGGCCTGAGGATAGGAATAATCAGGGGCTGGAAGTCAAAGTGGGTTGCAAAGAAAAACTTTAAAGAGCTGCTTCTTGAAGATGTAAAAATAAGGGATCACATTAAAACCGCCCTTTATTCGGCCGGTATATCAAAAATAGAAATTGAAAGAGCAGGAAGCAAGGCTATTGTTAAAATATTTACGGCAAAGCCCGGAATGGTTATCGGAAGGAAAGGTGCAGAAGTTGAAGTTTTGAGGAAAAAGCTTGAAAAATTAACAGGCAAAAGTATACTCATAGAACCTAAAGAAGTACAGCGCCCTGAAATAGACGCGCAGCTTGTATCTGAAAATGTCGCACAGCAGCTGGAAAAACGTATTTCGTACAGAAGAGCGATGAAAAAAGCGATGCAGTCCGCAATGCAGAATGATAACGGAGCGAAGGGAATAAAAATTTGTGTTTCCGGAAGGCTGGGAGGCGCTGAAATTGCAAGGACAGAGTGGTATGTAGAAGGAAGGGTACCGCTTCAGACTTTAAGGGCGGATATTGATTATGGCACTGCGACGGCGAGAACGCCATATGGCGCAATAGGAGTCAAGGTGTGGATTTTTAAAGGCGAAATCATAGGAAAACAGGAATAAAAAGGACGGAGGAAAAATAAATGTTAATGCCTTCACGAGTCAAATACAGGAAGCAACAGAGGGGCAGGATGAAAGGTTTGGCCACCAGCGGAAACAGGGTGAGTTTTGGAGAGTACGGGCTTAAAGCCGTGCAGTGCGCATGGATTACCGCCCGACAGATAGAATCAGCAAGGGTTGCCATAAGCAAGTCCCTGAAAAAGGGAGGCAAACTTTGGGTAAGGATATTCCCTGATAAACCTGTTTCCAAAAAACCGCTTGAAACCAGGCAGGGAAAAGGGAAAGGCGCGCCGGAGTTCTGGGTGGCTGTTATTAAGCCGGGCAGGGTTATGTTTGAATTGGGCGGCGTAGATGAGGCTGTTGCAAAGGCAGCAATGAGAAAAGCCCACAACAAGCTTCCGATCAGGACAAAGTTTGTTACAAGGCATGAAATTTAACAGGAGGAAGATATGAAACCCCAGGAAATAAGGGATATGAATCCCGATGAAATACAGAGAAAAATAAAAGAGTTGAGCGCAAATCTGTTCAAGCTGAACGTAAAACTTCATACAAAACAGCTTGAAAAAACAGGACAGATAAGGGTTATGCGCAAGGATATTGCGAGGCTTCACACTATTCTGAAGCAGAAAACAGGCGCTGCCAAGGAGGCCCGGGTAAAATGAGTAATAACAGCGTAAGGCGTACGATGTCCGGAACTGTAATAAGCGAGAAAATGGACAAAACGGTAAGGGTTGCTGTTGAGAGGAAAGTAAAGCATCCTTTTTACGGCAAGTACATAGTGAGGACCACAAAACTTATGGCTCACGACGAGAAAAATGAATGCAAGGCAGGGGATAAAGTTACGATAAAAGAAGTAAGGCCTATAAGCAAAAACAAGAAGTGGTTAGTGGTTAGTATTGATAAAAAGGCCCTCCACGGAGCGGCTGAATTTACTGACGGGAGTGAAAACGCATGATACAGGCGCAGACAAGACTTGAAGTGGCTGATAATTCAGGAGCTAAAGAGATAATGGTAATAAAAGTTCTGGGTGGCAGCCGCGCACGTTACGCCGGCATAGGGGATGTTTTTGTGGCCTCTGTTAAGGATGCTATATCCGGCGGGCAGGTAAAGAAAAAAGAAGTGGTAAAAGCTGTGGTAGTCAGGCTTAAGAAAAAAATAAGAAGAAAAGACGGGTCGTATATAAGGTTTGACAACAACGCTGCTGTAATAATCAATGACCAGATGAACCCCAGGGGCACGCGTATATTCGGGCCTGTGGCAAGGGAACTCAGGGACAGAAATTTCTTAAAAATTGTTTCGCTTGCCCCTGAAGTGGTTTAGGAGGAAAAATGAAAATAAAAATCAGAAAAAATGACATAGTGAGGGTAATAACGGGAAAAGACGCGGGCAAGACAGGTAAGGTCCTGAAAGTGCTCACTGATTCGGGAAAAGTGGTTGTGGAAAAAATTAATTTTGTAAAAAGGCACACGCGCCCGAGTCAGAAAGTACAGCAGGGCGGAATACTTGAAAAAGAGGCGGCCTTGGCAGTATCAAAGGTGATGCTTATTTGCAATAAGTGCGGAAAGCCTACAAGGGTTAAGACCGGTTCCATCGCAGGAGGCAAGAAGGTAAGGATTTGCAAGAAATGCAGCGAAATGCTTGACGAAAAGTAAGGAGGAGAGGATTAAATGGCCAGATTAAAGGAAAAGTACAATAAAGAGATAGTTGATGCTATAGTGAAAGAAAAAGCTTTAAAAAACAGGCATCAGGTGCCGAAGCTTGAAAAGATAGTCATTAATATGGGTATCGGCGAGGCCACTCAGAACATAAAGATATTGGATGAAGCTGTTGAGGAACTGACCGCGATAACGGGGCAGAAGCCTTCTGTAATCAGATCTAAAGTTTCCATATCCAACTTTAAACTCAGGGAGAACATTCCTATAGGGTGCAAAGTCACTATGCGCGGGAAAAGGATGTATGAGTTTCTTGACCGGCTTATATCTGTAGCGTTGCCGAGGGTAAGGGATTTTAACGGTGTTCCGAGGAATTCTTTTGACGGCCGCGGCAATTACAGCATGGGAATAAAGGAACAGATGATTTTCCCGGAGGTTAAGTTCGACAAGATACTTCAGGTTCTCGGTATGGACATCACGTTTGTCACCACCGCTAAAAAAGATGAAGATGCGCTTCTGCTTCTTGAAAAGCTGGGGCTGCCCTTCAGGAAAAAATAGCAACAGGCGATAAAACCAAGGAGGATATTTAAGTGGCTACAACAGCAATGATTAACAAGGCCAGAAAGAAGGCCAAGTTTAAAGTAAGGCAGAAAAACAGGTGTAATCTGTGCGGCAGGCCGAGGGCCTATATGCGCAAGTTCGGTATATGCAGAATATGTTTCAGGAAGCTCGCTTATAAGGGCGAAATTCCCGGAATTAAAAAGTCAAGCTGGTAAGGAGGAAAAATGGACCCTATAGCAGATATGTTTACAAGAATTAGAAACGCAAACATGAAAATGAAGGATTATGTTGACGTACCTTCGTCAAAGATCAAGCAGAACATTGTTAAGATTCTCAAAGATGAGGGTTTTATCAAGGGATACAGGTATATTGAGGACAATAAGCAGGGCAACATAAGGGTATATATGAAATATGGCGAGAACAAAGAAAAGGTAATTGGTTCTATTAAGAAAATAAGCAAGCCTTCGAGACGAGTGTACAAAGGCATAGGTGATGTTAAAAAAGTAAAATCAGGACTCGGGATAACTATACTTACGACCTCAAAAGGCGTAATGACCGCCGCAAAAGCCAGAGAAATGAATGTTGGCGGCGAAGTTATCTGCGAAATCTGGTAAAGGAGACTAAGATATGTCCAGGATTGGTAAACAGCCGGTTAAACTGACTGCAGGCGTAAAAGCGTCTGTGGAGAACGGCGTAATTAGGATAGACGGGCCGAAAGGTAAAATGGATCACAGGACCGACTCTTATTTTGACTACAAGATTGACAATCAGGAACTGACTGTAACTATAAAAGAAGGTGTTACGGTCGACAAGAATGTCAGGGCCAGATTCGGACTTGAAAGGGCGGTGTTAAATAATATCGCTAACGGAGTGGCTAATGGATACTCCAAAACGCTAGTTCTTACCGGTGTAGGTTACAGAGCGCAGCTTCAGGGAAGAAAACTTAATTTTACACTCGGGTTCTCGCATCCTTTAAGTTATGATCTTCCTGAAGGTGTTAATGCGGCTGTAGATAATCAGACAAAGATTACAATTACCGGAATAGACAGGCAGCTTGTCGGGCAGGCAGCGGCCAAGATAAAACTTATGAAGCCGCCGGAGCCTTATCAGGGCAAGGGTGTAAAGTATGAAAATGAAAGAATCAGAAGAAAGGCCGGCAAAAGCGCGGCCGGAGCAAAAGGCAAATAAGATGATCCGGAGGATGGAAGATAAATGAAAAAAAGCAAACATACAGATGTTAAAAGGGTTAAAAGGGAATTAAGGCATGAGCGGGCCAGAAAGAAAATCAAAGGCTCTGCTGAAAAACCGAGGCTTTGCCTGTTTCGCGGCAGCACATCGCTTGCAGCCCAGGTAATTGATGACCTGAACCACAAGACAATACTGGGAGTAACCACTGTCTCAAAAGAGCTTAAAGGCTCTGTGAAGGGCTCAAACATGAAATCCGCCGAAAAACTAGGCGAAGCTATTGCGGCTAAATGCAAGGAAAAAAATATAACAACCGTAGTTTTTGACAGGGGCGGCAACAAGTATCACGGAGTTGTAAAAGTTTTTGCCGACACTGCCAGAAAAAACGGAATTAATTTTTAATAACCGGGAGGTTGCCTTGAAAGAAAGGATAGATCATACAAAGCTTGACCTGAAAGAGAGAATAGTAAACATAAACAGAGTCGCCAAAGTTGTAAAAGGCGGTAAAAGATTTAAATTCAGCGTTCTTGCCATAGTGGGCGACGGACACGGGCATGTGGGTTATGGAATGGGAAAAGCCAGGGAAGTGCCTGATGCCATACGAAAGGCAGTTGCAAACGGCAAGAAGAACCTTGTGAAAATACCGATGAAGGATACAACAATTCCTTTTGAAGTAACAGGTAAATTCGGCGCTGCCAAGGTCCTGCTTAAACCGGCTTGTGCCGGTACAGGCGTAATAGCCGGTGCCGCAACCAGGGCTATCGTTGAGTCGGCAGGCATACACGATATACTTTCAAAATGCGTTGGCAGAACCACGAACGCTTTTAACCTTGTGTATGCGACCTTTGACGCGCTTAGCCAGCTGCAGGACCCGGAAAAAATTATTGCGCTGAGGAAGGGGAAATAAAATGTCAAAACTAAAAGTGACCCTGAAAAGGAGCAAGGCAGGAGTAAATATCCGTGACAAGAAAATTCTTGAGACATTTGGCTTAAGAAAAATAGGAAAATCAAAAATGTTTGAAGACACGCCCTCTGTCAGGGGTGCTTTAAGAAAAATAGCTTACATGTTTGAAGTTGAAGAAGTGAAATAAGCGGAGGAAAAAATGAAAATAGCCGATTTGAAAATAAACAGCAAAAAAAGAATAAAGAGAGTAAGAGTAGCCAGGGGTATTGGAAGCGGCATAGGTAAAACTGCCGGACGAGGCGAAAAGGGACAGCACTCTAGAAGCGGCGGTGGGAAATCGCCGTGGTTTGAGGGAGGGCAGCAGAGAATGACTCAGAGGATCCCCAAATCAGGTTTTAATAATACAATTTTCAGTAAATCATATCAGATAGTTAACGTTGGTTTTATTAATGAGAAATTTGAAGACGGGGCAGTGGTTGACAAAAAAGCAATGGTTGACAAAGGCTGTATTAAAGACGCATTAAAGCCTGTAAAGATTTTATCGGAAGGCGATGTTACAAAAAAACTAAAAGTTTCGGCCGATAAATTCTCGGCAAAAGCCGTGGAAAAGATTAAAAATTCAGGTGGAGAGGCAGAGGCTGTAAAATGAACCCCATAGCCAACATATTCAGGATTCCCGAGTTGAGAAAAAGGCTGTTTTTCGTGCTGGGCATGCTTTTTGTATTCAGGCTTGGAGCCCACGTGCCCACGCCCGGTGTAAACGCCCACCTTATGAATATGCTTGTGAGCCAGCAGGGCGGCGGAATCCTGGGTTTGCTTGATCTTTTTTCAGGCGGTTCGCTCAGCCAGTTTGCTATTTTTGCTCTCGGAATTATGCCTTATATATCGGCTTCCATCATACTGCAGCTGTTAACATCTGTAGTACCGGCGCTTGAGGCGCTTAAAAAAGAAGGCGATGCAGGCAGAAAGAAAATAACACAGTATACAAGGTTTCTTACAGTAGGGATATGTCTTATTCAGAGTTTTGGGATCACGTTCTGGCTGAAAAGTATTGAAGTCGGAGGAATGCCTGTGGTTCCTGTTTTTAACTGGTTTTTTGTTTTAACCACTATGCTGACGCTTACGGCGGGAACTATTTTTCTTATGTGGCTTGGTGAGCAGATGACAGAGTATGGTATCGGCAACGGGATGTCAATGCTCATTCTTGCCGGTATTATCGCTAGCGTTCCTGCCCAGATGGCCAACATGATAGCACTTTTATCTGCAGGGACAATAACGCTTTTTCACGTGATAGCTTTTATAGCTATTATGCTGGCGCTTACCGCTGTAGCCGTTGTTTCCCAGCAGTCTTTTAGAAAAATACCGGTTCAGTATGCTCAAAGAATTGTCGGAAGAAAGATTTACAGGGGACAGAGCACACAGTTACCGCTAAAAATCGATTATTCCGGTGTTATAGCTGTTATATTTGCATCATCCATTATGATTATACCGTCAATGGCGGCAAAGATGCTTGAAAGGCCGGGGCAGACAGGGATTTTTCAGGATGTTGTAAATTTCGTGATAACATGGATGTCTCCCGGTGGAGCCATATATATACTGATATATGCCGCCTTGATAGTTTTCTTCTGTTATTTTTACACAGCGATTACTTTTAACCCTAATGATATCGCGGATAACATGAAAAAGAACGGCGGTTTTGTTCCGGGAATAAGGCCGGGGCAGCCGACCGCGGATTACATTAACAACATACTTACGCATATTACTATCGGCGGAGCGTCGATGATACTTTTAATTGCCATAATACCCGACTTGATGGGCGGTATTCTTGAAATAGGATATTATTTCGGAGGGACGACAATTCTTATCGTGGTCGGTGTGGCACTGGATACTGTTTCGCAGATTGAATCCCATCTGCTTATGAGGCATTATGACGGGTTTATGAAGTCCGGCCGCATAAGGGGCAGAAGGGCATAAAAAATTTGTGGAGGTAGAAAAATGAGATTTATTTTGCTGGGGCCTCCGGGCGCAGGTAAAGGGACTTATTCGCAGAAGCTTATAGACATGTATGGGATACCGCAGATTTCAACGGGAGACATTTTGAGGGCTTCGGTTAAAGCCGGTACTGATATGGGGCTGAAAGCAAAGGATTATATGGATAAAGGGCTTCTTGTCCCTGACGAAGTGATAGTAGGAATTGTTGACGACAGGATAAAAGAGCCTGATTGCAAGCCCGGTTTTCTGCTTGACGGTTTTCCGAGAACAGTGGAACAGGCGAATTCCCTCGGTTCTATATTTGAAAAAAACGGATTGAAGCTGGACGGAGTAATCAATATTATAGTAGACAGTGAAGTGCTTTTTAAAAGGCTTACAGGCAGGCGTATGTGCAGGCAGTGCGGGGCGAATTTTAACGTGAACACTCTGCCTCCAAAATCCGAAGGCGTATGCGACAAGTGCTCCGGCGGGCTTTATCAGCGCGATGACGACAAAGAGGAAGTCATAGCCAACAGGCTGAAGGTTTATGAACACCAGACAGCGCCGCTTATTGATTACTACAAGGCGAGAAATATTTTAAAAGACGTTAATGCTTCTGCAGGCACGATTGAAGAAATTGCGGCAAAGATCAAAGAGGCTCTTGGAAGCTGATATTTGATGATAGAATTAAAAAGCAAGGATGAAATAAATAGAATCGAAAAAAGCTGTAAAATAGTTGCTGAAGTTCTTAACAGGCTTAAAGAGATGATAAAACCGGGTATTTCAACACTGGAGCTTGACGCTGAAGCGAGAAAAATTGCGGCTTTGCATAAGGCCAGGCCGGCTTTTCTCGGTTACAGAGGATATCCCGCAGCTATCTGCGCTTCGGTAAATTGCGAGGTTGTTCACGGCATACCTTCAAAGAAAAGGCTTCTCAAAGAAGGTGATATAGTGAGCATAGACTTCGGAATAGAGTGCGGAGGTTTTTACGGTGATGCGGCTATAACGGTTCCGGTAGGTGCGGTCAGCCTTGTTGCCTCAAAACTAATGGAGGCTACGAAACATGCGCTCGCGGACGGCATAGAAAACGCAAGGGCCGGAAAAAAGCTTTATGATATTTCCGCCGCGGTCCAACGCAGGGCGGAAGACTATGGTTTTTCAGTAGTTAGGGATTTCGTGGGGCACGGTATTGGACGAAACCTGCACGAAGACCCTCTGGTGCCTAACTTCGGTAAAGAAGGCACCGGAATAGATCTTAAGCCGGGAATGGTTCTGGCGATTGAGCCGATGGTTAACGAGAAAGGCTTTGAAGTTATAGTTCAGGGAGACGAGTGGACTGTTGTTTCGGCAGACGGAGGTTTATCGGCTCATTTTGAACATACAATAGCAATAACCGAAAACGGGCCCAGAATTTTGAGTCTGTAAAAAAAAAGAAAAGGACGTGAAATGTCAAAGGAAGATCTGATAGAAGCGGAAGGGCAGATAGTTGAGCCGCTCCCGAATGCCACGTTTAGGGTTGAACTGTCTAACGGGCACAAGGTACTAGCTCATGTGTCGGGAAAAATGAGGATGAATTTTATCAAGCTTCTTCCTGGCGATAAGGTTACCGTGCAGCTTTCACCTTATGACTTAAGCAAGGGAAGGATAATATACAGGCACGGAAAACAAAGACCCCAGGACAAAGCGCCACAATAAAGGACGGAGGAACAAATGAAAGTAAGAGCTTCTGTAAAAAAGGTATGTGAGAAATGCAAGGTTATAAAGAGAAAAGGCAAAGTAAGGGTAATATGCGATAATCCCAAGCACAAACAGAGACAGGGATAAGGAGGCTTAACATTGGCACGTATAGTCGGAGTTGATTTACCAAAGAACAAAAGAATTGAAATTGCCCTAACGTATGTTTACGGCGTGGGTGATTCTCTTTCCAAAGAGATTCTCAGCAATGCGAAGGTAAACCCTGACACGAGGGTTCAGAACCTGACAGAAGACGAAGTTTACAGAATCCAGGAAACTCTTCTAAAAAAAGGGCTGAAAGTGGAAGGCGACCTGAGAAAAGAAGTACAGCAGAATATAAAGAGGCTTATGGACATCGGCTGTTACAGGGGTTTGAGGCACCGTAAGGGGCTGCCTGTGAGAGGTCAGAGGACCAGAACAAATGCAAGAACCCGCAAAGGCCCCAGAAGAACTGTCGGCGCGAAAAAGGGCGGCATAGTATAAAACAACCCCTATAGGGTGAAATACAGGATTTAATAATTTGAAGGAGGTATTTTTACTTGAGCAAGAAAAAAGCAAAAGCAGTACCAGAAACAGCAGTTGCCAGGATTAAGTCTACATTTAACAACACTATTATCAGCATAACAACAAAAGAGGGCGAAGTAATAGCCTGGGCAAGCGGCGGTATGGTGGGAATGAAAGGGTCCAGAAAATCTACGCCTTTTGCCGCGCAGCTTGCGGCTGAGAAAGCGGGCAAGCAGGCGTTTGACGCTGGCGTCAGAAAGCTTGATGTTCTTGTAAAGGGCCCGGGAGAAGGAAGGGAGCCGTCCATAAGGGCGCTTCAGGCCTCAGGGCTTGAAATACTTTCAATTAAAGATGTAACGCCTATACCCCATAACGGGTGCAGGCCGCCTAAAAAGAGAAGGGTATAAACTCATAATCAAGGAGGAGATTTACATTGGCAAGATACACTAAGGCATTATGCAGGTTGTGCAGGAGAGAAGGCATCAAGCTCTTTTTAAAAGGAGACAGATGTCTTACGGATAAATGCGGTTTTTCAAGAAGGCCTTATATTCCCGGGCAGCATCACGAGAACCAGAGAAGAAAAATATCAGAATACGGAAAACAGCTCAGGGAAAAACAGAAGGTAAAGAGGATATATGGTGTTTTCGAGAAGCAGTTCAGGAAGTATTATGAAGAGGCAAACAGGCGCAGCGGTGAAACCGGTGAAAACCTCCTTAAAATTCTTGAAAAAAGGCTTGATAACACTGTGTATAAGGCCGGTTTTGCGGTTTCCAGAAGGGTTGCGAGGCAGCTTGTAAATCACGGGCTGGTGATTGTAAAGGGAAAAAAAGTGACAATCCCTTCATATCAGGTCAGGCCCGGAGAGGTTATAACTGTCAATGAAAAAGGGATGAATCTTGAATCTGTAAAGAAGGCTATGGCTGACGCACAGAAAAAGAAAACAGTTCCTACGTGGATGGAAATTAATTTTGACAAGAAAGAATGCACGATAAAAAACGACCCTGTCAGGACCGATATAGCTCTGCCGATACAGGAACAGCTCATAGTTGAGTTGTATTCCAAATAACAATATACGACAGGAAAGGGGTTAAAAGATGAAGTGGAAAAACCTGCAAAAGCCCAAAAAACTTGATAAAGAAGATGTTGGAGAAAAGTTCGGGCGGTTTATATCTGAGCCTTTTGAAAGGGGCTATGCCGTAGCTATAGGAAATGCGTTGAGGAGGATTCTTCTGTCTTCAATACCGGGTTCGGCTGTTACTTCCGTGAAAATAGAGGGCGCTCAGCATGAGTTTGCGACCATAAACGGAGTAATGGAAGACGTCTCGGAGATACTTTTAAACATCAAACAGCTGAAAATTGTCCTTGAAGGAGATGCCCCTAAAAAAGTCTATCTTGACGTATCAGGCGAGCGCCAGGTCACGGCAGGGGATATCAAACTGGATTCTGACGTGAAAGTGCTGAATCCGGAGCTGCACATTGCGACGATGACGAGCAGGGAGGCAAGGCTGATTGTTGAATTTGAAGTTGACAACGGAAGAGGTTATGTGACGGCGGATAAAAACAAAAGGGCTGATATGCCTATAGGCACACTGCCTGTGGATTCTGTTTTTACCCCGGTTACCAACGTGAAACTTGACGTTGAAAATACAAGGGTAGGGCAGATAACCGATTATGACAAGCTGGTGCTTGAGATATCCACGGACGGAAGAATATCTCCCGAAACATCCCTAACGCAGGCGGCCCTGATTCTCAGGGAATATCTGAATATTTTTATAACACAGGAAGGCGATATTGAAATAAAAGATGACAAGATTGACGAAGAGAAAGAAAAGCTTAAAAACATGCTGTCTAAAAGCGTGGAAGAGCTGGAGCTTTCTGTGCGCTCGTCTAACTGCCTGAAAAATGCGAATATAAAGTCTATCGCGGATCTTGTGACAAAAAGCGAAGTGGATATGCTTAAATACAGGAATTTCGGCAGAAAATCACTTAATGAGATAAAAGAAGTCCTTTCTGAAATGGGAATGGGGCTTGGAATGAAGATAGACAAAGAGGTAATTAAAGAAGTAAAAAAGACAGGTAAAAAGTAAAAAGGAGATTCTGATAAATGAGACACAATAAGAAAGGAAAGAAGTTTTCCAGGCCTAAAGACGCCAGAAAAGCGCTCATAAGGATACTGGTAAAGCAGCTGATACAGCACGGCAGGATACTTACAACGGTATCTAAAGCAAAGGTTATCAGGGAATTTGTAGAACCTATGGTTACCAGGGCAAAAAATGGCACTGTTCACGACAGAAGGATGGTCGCCAGAGAAGTAAACGAGCCAAAGCTCATAAAAAAACTCTTTGATGAAATCGGGCCTGTTTTTAAAGAGCGAAACGGCGGATATACCAGAATTATAAAGTATTCTTTCAGAAAAGGTGACAATGCCCCAACCGCCTACATAGAATTTGTAGACAGGGAAAAAATGTATAAGAAAGAAGACCCAAAGGAAGTAAAGAAGGGCGAAAAGGTAAAAAAAGAAAAACAGCCCAAAGAACCAAAAGCACCCAAAGAAACGAAGAAAAAAGAGGCTAAAAAGGAAGAAAAGAAAGAATCTAAAAAGTAAAAAAATATATACGGAGGTAGTCAAATGCCATTAGTCGGAACAAAGGAGATGTTTGAAAGAGCAAACAGGGAAGGCTATGCGGTAGGCGCCTTTAATGTGAATGATATGGAGATACTTCAGGGTATAGTAGATGCCGCAAAGGAGGAAAAGGCACCTCTTATACTGCAGGTTTCTGCAGGAGCCAGAAAATATGCAAGACCGGGTTACCTTATACACCTTGTTAAAGCTGCAGAAGAAGACAGCGGGCTGCCTATAGCGCTTCACCTTGACCATGGCGAAGATTTTGAAATCTGCAAGTCCTGTGTGGACGGCGGTTTTACATCTGTTATGATAGACGCTTCAAAGTACCCTTTTGAGGAGAACATAAAACTAACCAAGCAGGTTGTGGACTATGCTCATTCTAAAGGCGTTGTTGTAGAGGCCGAACTCGGAAAACTGGCCGGTATAGAAGACGACGTAAATGTTTCTGCAGCTGATGCGAAGTTTACGGATCCGGAGCAGGCAGCGGAGTTTATTAAAAAGACAGGTGTGGATTCGCTGGCAATAGCTATCGGAACCAGCCATGGTGCATATAAGTTTAAGGGTGAGGCAAAACTTGATTTTGACAGGCTGCAGAAAATAATGGACATGGTGCCTGCGGGCTATCCGCTCGTACTGCACGGAGCTTCGTCAGTGCCTCAGGAACTTGTGGCAAAATGCAACCAGTACGGCGGTAAAATGCCGGGCGCACAGGGTGTGCCTGAAGATTTTCTGAGAAAAGCCGCGGCAATGGGCGTAGCAAAGATAAATATTGATTCTGATCTGAGGCTGGCCATGACAGCTACTATCAGGGAGGTTTTCGCCACTCACCCGGAAGAATTTGACCCGAGAAAGTATCTGGGGCCGGCAAGGGATGCGATTAAAGCTGTTGTTAAAAACAAGATAAAGAACGTGCTTGGCTGCAGCGGCAAAGCATAAATTTCGGATAAAACAAAAAGGCGCGGGCAGAATTGCCCGCGCCTTTTTGTTTTATCCGGCAGAGGTGTGGTATAATTATTATGAAATGGAGGGCTGATGAAAACATATACAGAGTATCTTACATTTTGTACAAAGAACAGGACGGAGTTCATAAATATTACAGGGAAGGTTGAATCGGCCCTTGAAAAATCAGCAATAAAGGAAGGGTTTGTACTTGTTTCCGCTATGCACATAACAGCTTCTGTTTATGTAAATGACGATGAGCGCGGCCTTATCAGCGATATAGAAGGGTGGCTTGAAAAACTCGCGCCAAAGAATCCGGGTTACAAGCATCATCAGACCGGAGAAGACAATGCGGAATCACATTTAAAATCCCTGCTGCTTCACCATCAGGTGACTGCGCCGGTAACTGACGGGAGGCTTGATTTTGGGCCGTGGCAGCAGATATTTTATGCTGAGTTTGACGGGCAGAGAAATAAAAGGGTATTGATAAAAGTAATCGGGGAGTGATAATGAAAATATTCAAACCGGAAGTATTTCAGGGAAAGCTCACAGCGGACCGCTATTTTGAAGGGTGGTATTTTAAGTGTGTTGATTCTTACGGCGCAGAAGCGGTCTCTATTATACCGGGCATATCAATGGCGGGGGAAAAGAGCCATTCGTTTATTCAGTTTTTTGACAGATCTGCCGGAACTGCTTTCTACTTCAGATATGACAGGAATGATTTTTTTGCATCTGAAAATGAGTTTGACGTCAGGATCGGAAAAAACAGGTTCAGCCTTTCGGGAGCAGAACTTGACATAGATGCAGAAGGAAAGCGTATCAGGGCAGAACTTAAATTTGAGGGAATACACCCATGGCCCGTAAAACTGTTTTCTCCCGGGGTAATGGGGTGGTACAGATATGTGCCAAAAATGGAGTGTTACCACGGCGTTCTGAGTTTTAATCACGCCATAAGCGGCACGATAGAAGTTAACGGTATTCGCAGGGATTTTAGCGGCGGTAAGGGTTACTGCGAAAAGGACTGGGGAACCTCGATGCCTGCTGCCTGGATCTGGATGCAGAGCAATCACTTTGAAGAAAAAGAGGCGTCAATTTTTCTGTCAGTTGCAAAAATACCGTGGATGGGCGGGTGGTTTCCGGGTTTCATAGCCGGTTTTTATCTGAAAGGAAAAATATACAGGTTTGCGACTTATACGGGGGCGGCGCTAAAGCGCCTGGAGGTATACCCTGATAAAGTAATTATAGCAATAGAAGGAAGTGGGCTTGTGCTTGAGATAGAAGCTCAAAGGGCAGAAGGTGTAGAGTTACCTGCGCCTGTTTTTGGGGAAATGAAAGTTATGATTAAAGAAGCCCTCAGTTCTTCGGTGAAACTTTCGTTAAAAACAAAAGCAGGCAATAAAATATTTGAGGGAAGCGGAGGAAACGCAGGCTTGGAGGTTGTAGGCGATACCTCCCGGCTGAAGCCCTAAAGCAGTGTTTTGATATCCGCTTCAAAAACTTCTTTTGGCCTGAAACCTACATATTCCCTGTATATATATCCTTCCCTGTCTATTACAAGAGTAGTAGGCAGGCCGCGTACGCTGTACGCTGAAGATGTGGCGTTATCGGTCATACAAAGAGGGTAGTTTATTCCGTAGCTTTTTGCGAAAGACCTTACCTGAGCAAGCCCGTCGTTTGTTGCGGCCCCTATGAACACAACATCATTTTTGTACTCATTTTGCAGTTCTATAAAGAAAGGTATTTCTGCCTTGCAGGGAGGGCACCACGTTGCCCAGAAATCAAGCACAACAATTTTACCCCTGTAGGAGGAAAGGGTAATTTTTTCGTCTCCTGTTACCGAGTTTAGAGAAAACTCAGCGGCTTTTTTTGCGCCTGGAAGCCTTGAATATGAGGTGCTTTTCATCAGGCTGTCCGAAGATGAAGCTTTTGGCACAGAAGATGACGCGGGAGCGGGTTCTTTTTTCCCCGAACCGCAGGATGCCATTAGAATAAGCACAAGAAATCCGTACAGATATTTTTTCATAAGTATCTCCTTATTCAGGCATGGCTCCTGCTGAAGAGAGCCAGCCTGCGATTAGTGTGAGTCCTCCGGTTATCATCAGCACTCCTATGACGATGAGCAGCGCCCCTGATATCCATTCAATTATCTTAAAGTATTTTTTAATTTTGTCAAACGCTTTAAAGAATACAGTGATTGATAGTGCGGTGAGCATAAAGGGAATACCAAGTCCGAGTGAATAGACGGCCAGCAGTACAATTCCCTGAGAAACAGTTTCCTGCGAACCTGCTACTGCAAGTATTCCTGCGAGAATAGGGCCTATACAGGGGGTCCAGCCGAAAGCAAAAGCAAGCCCTATTATAAATGCACCGAAAAATCCGATAGGCTTTGACGTCACTTGTATGCGTTTTTCCCTGTATAACGCGGGTATTTTTATTATGCCGGTAAGGTGAATGCCTATCAGAATTATTACTATTCCCGCAGCTATTGACAGGGGCCTTATGTACTGTAAAAGAAGTTTGCCGACGGCCGTGGCTGAAGCGCCTAAAGCGATAAAAACAACTGAAAAACCGAGAACAAAAAATAACGAACTTAAAAGAACTTTTGAGCGCACTTTGCGGATTTCTTCGCCTGTAGTAAGCTGCTGCATAGAAGCGCCGGATATAAAAGATATATAGCCCGGTATTAAAGGCAGTACACACGGGGAGAGAAAAGAAAGGATTCCGGCAACAAAGGCCGCAATCATCGTAATATTTTCAGGCAGATAGTGTTCCAAAATAACCTCCTTGTTTTATCACATACGTTGTGATATATATATATCATTACAGTAGTGTTTTGTCAAGAAAGCTGTGTGGTTGAAGTGTGATTGAAAGCTATGTAATTGACAAAAGCAATTTAAACGGTATAATATTTTACACAGGGGATCTCGTAAAAATTAGAATACCCGGGCGCATAAGTGCGCAGGAGGAAAAAATGAAACAGGGTCAGAGGGTAAAAATAATTAATCTTGACTATTACAGGGATACTAAAACTAAAGAACAGATTAAAAGGGATAAAAAGCTCGTAGGAAAAGAGGGCATAATAGACGATATTTATCTCGGCGTTTTTAAAGTCGTATTTGAGGACGGCGAGGTTGAAAAGTTTGACGGCCGTGAGCTTGAATTCGCCGAAAAACTTGTGTGCCAGCAAGTAGACCTGGTTTTTGTTTCGTGGCAAAAAAGCGGCAAGACGGTGTTCGGCACCGAGGATGAATTCAAACTTTTCGCGGGTGATTTCAGAAGAGGAGTTCATTTTAAAGGCAGCATCGAGCTTGATGAGGAAGAAATCCGCAGAATTCAGGAAGCGGGCGAAAAGGGCGTGAGGCCGGTGTTTGACCTGTATGTGCTTGAAAGTGATAAATGAAAAAACAGAAGGCAGGGCAGGTCGCAGACCGAGTGTTGAGTTAAAGTGATAAAGGCACAAGACAGGCATAACACATAAGATAAAAAACACAAGTTTTAATCAGCCCGCAATAAATAA